>CANJZR010000235.1 GCA_947479075.1 Planctomycetaceae bacterium | reverse complement strand
GCTTTGGTCGCTTCCGCATCGGTCAGGTAGCGCGGGCCCTCGGACGAAGCTGCGGAAGTGGATTTGGGACCAGCGGGTGTGGGCTTGGCAGCCACCTTCTTGCCGCTGGTTCGTTCCAGCGTCATCAGCATGTGCTTGCTGCCCGCCTTGGCCGAGAACGTGGTCGGACGCTCAGAATCTTCGGGATGAGCGAGACAGAGGACGATCTGATCGCCGTCGAATCGATAAATCCCCCAGGTCTCTCGTTCCTTGTCACGAGTCTGGAAGTCGATGCCTTTCGGAGACTGCGTCTCGTCCACAGAGAACAGCTTCACCTGCTTCTTGCCGGTGGTGTGGTCAGTGAACTCAATGGCGTTGTCTGAGATCGTGAATCGTCCGCCAGAGGGGAGCCATTCCGAGATGACTTCCTCGGGGATGGTCTTCCCGTCTTCGACGAGTTCGACGACCTTCCAGTCGCCCTTGAAGCGATCAGTCTCAGCTCCCTGAGCCGAAGCCAGCCCCGTCGCCAGCACCAATCCCGCAACACTCAACAACATTAATCGACGCAACATTTTGGAATCCCTCCCGTGAACATTCTGATTCATCTGACATCCGCCAGCTCACGGGATGCTACCGCAGTTCGGAATCCGCGGCAAATGGTGTTACGGTCGGCTCAAGGCGAGCGGTGGGCGTGAGCCCACTGGTGCTTGTAAGCGACGGAATGGAAACGCCGCCTTGGGATCCAAGGCGGCGTGCTGTTGAGCGGCGAGACTGGCGGGCGAAGCACTACGCTCCGACTGGCACGTCGGACTGACGTCCGACGCTCGCTGCTGGAGTGCGATTCTGAGCTTACTCGGCTTCGACGGTCTTCTTGGTGGCCTTCTTTTTCGAGGTCGCTTTCTTGGCAGCCTTTTTGGTGGTGGTCTTCTTCTTCACCGCCTTGGTATCAGCGGTGGTTTTCGTCGCCTTCTTCGCCGCTTTCTTGCCGCGGCCCTTCTTGCCACCTCCGGCAGCTGCGCGAGCGGCGAGGAGCGGGACCGCCTCTTCGAGGGTGAATTCCTCGATCGGCCGGTCCTTGGGAATGGTGGCGTTCACGCTGCCGTGTTTGACGTAGTGACCGTACTTGCCCTCATAGATCCCGACCGGCTGGTCGTCTTCGGGATGCTTGCCGAGGTCGCGGATTGGCGCGGGGCCGACCTTGGCCATGGCGAGCAGTTCGAGGGCCCGCTCGAAGCCAATCGTCAGCACATCGTCGGTCTTCTGGAGCGACTTGTACTTGCGGTTGTGCTCGACGTACGGGCCAAAGCGTCCGATGCCCGCGTTGACTGCCTTACCATCGTCCGGGTGTGGGCCGAGGTTGCGTGGCAGGCTGAGCAACTGCAGGGCGAGGTCGAGGTTGACCGCAGCCGGATCGGTGCCCTTGGGAATCGAGACGCGTTTCGGCTTGGGGTTCTCTTCGGTGACTTCGCCCAGTTGCAGGTACGGACCGAACGGGCCGATCATCGAGAAGATCGGGGCCCCTTCGTCGGGATGCATGCCGAGTGATTGCGGGCCGCGGGCCTTGGCCTCGAACAGCTTCTCGGCCATCTCGTTGTTCACGTCGGCCGGAGAGATGTCCTCGGGGAGGGACGCGGTGAAGGTCTGTTCCCCCTCGATGCGTTCGAGGTAAGGCCCGAACTTGCCCACGCGGACGGAGGAATTCAGTCCTTTGATCTCGACGGTGCAGGCCTTGCGGGCGTCGATGTTGGCTTCCTGGTGCTTGACCGAGGCTTCGAGCCCCTCTTCACCCAGGTAAAAGCCCTTCAAGTACGGCAGGTACTCTTCCAGGCCGTTGGAGATATCGTCGAGCGACTGCTCCATCTTCGCGGTGAATTGCAGATTGATCAGCTGGGGGAAGTACTCCTCCAGCAGCTTCGACACGGCGAACGCGGTGAAGGTCGGGATCAGCTGGTTGCTGACCTTGCGGACATAGCCGCGGTCCTGGACCGTGCCGATGATGCTGGCGTAGGTCGATGGACGGCCAATGCCTTCGGCTTCGAGCTTTTTGACGAGCGATGCTTCGGTGTACCGGGCTGGGGGCTTGGTTTCGTGGCCCAGCGGATCGAGCTTTTCGAGGCCGATCTTGTCGGCTTCCTTGAGCGGGGGCAGGGCAGAGTCGCGGTCTTCAAGGGCTGCTTCCGGATCGTCGGAGCCCTCGACGTAGGCTCGGAAAAAGCCGGGGAACTCGACCACCTGGCCGGTAGCGCGGAACTCCGCATCAGCGGCCTGAATCGTGGCTGATTCCTGGCGCAGACGGGCGTCGGCCATCTGGCAGGCCATCGTCCGCTTCCAGATCAGGTCGTACAGGGCCAGCTCGCGACCGCCCAGCTTCAGCTGTTCACCGGTGAGCATTTCCTTGCCCGCTGGGCGGATGGCCTCGTGGGCCTCCTGAGCGTTCTTGGTCTTGCTGGCGAAGGTGCGGGGCGTGGGGCTCAGGTAGTCCTGGCCATAGGTCTCCGCAATGCGAGTCCGGGCGGCCGTGATCGCCTCTTGTGAGAGGTTCACGCTGTCGGTTCGCATGTAAGTGATGTAGCCCTCTTCATAGAGCCGTTGGGCGACCTGCATCGTCTCGCGGGCGGAGTATCGCAGCTTGTTGTTGGCGTCCTGCTGCAGGCTACTGGTGGTGAAGGGAGCATAGGGGCGGCGGATCGATGGTTTCGACTCGACCGAGGTCACGATCCAGGGGGTGGACTGAATCCGCTCCTGGAGATCCTTGGCCCGGACTTCGTCCAGCAGGACGACCGCCTGCGGGTCCTTCAGCTGTCCGGTGTTTTCGTCGAAGTCCTTGCCGCTGGCGATCCGCGTTCCACCGACGGTGACGAGGTCAGCTGTGAATTGCCCGCCGTTTGGTGAAGAGACGTAAGCCTTGATGTCCCAATAAGTACCGCTGCGGAATGCGAGTCGTTCCAGCTCTCGTTGGACCAGGACCCGGACCGCCACGCTTTGCACGCGGCCCGCTGAGAGACCGCGCTTGATCTTCTTCCACAACAGGGGGCTGAGTGTGTACCCGTAGAGGCGGTCGAGGACGCGGCGGGTTTCCTGAGCCCGGACCAGATTCATGTCGAGGTCGCGGGTGTTTTTCAGGGCTTCGAGGATCGCTTCCTTGGTGATTTCCGAGAAGGTCATCCGCTTGACGGGGACTTTCGGCTCGAGCGTTTCCACCAGATGCCAGCCGATGCTTTCCCCTTCGCGGTCTTCGTCGGTCGCCAGAATGAGTTCGTCGGCGTTCTTCAGGTAGCCTTTCAGCTCCTTGATGAGCGGTTTTTTGTCACTGGGCACTATATATAGAGGAGCAAAATCCTGCTGGACGTTGACGCCAATGGTCGACCAGCCCTCTTTTTTGAGTTCGGCCGGGATGTCTGCGGCTTTTTCCGGCAGATCACGAATGTGGCCCACGCTCGCGTGGACCTCGTAATTGCTGCCGAGGAAGCTGCCGATTTTCTTGGCCTTGGCGGGCGATTCGACGATCACCAAGGTCTTCTTGTTCTTCGACTTATCAGACACCGAACACCCGAATTCTTGGGAAAGCTGTCAGATGTCAGCGTGTTGCTGACGGTGGCAGACTGTTCCTCATACTTGAGCTGATGATGAAGGGGAGGCGAATTCCCGTCCCAACAGCGTTGAGAAGGTGCTTCACCCCCTTGGGTTTTTGCTGTCGGCGAGCCGTCCAGCAGCAACCAGCCAGAGGCTGGCTGACTCGCTGCGGGACCGGGGCTGGCAGCTCGATTCCCATCCCTCTTGCGGGGGGGGTGGGGTGAGCTACAATGCGGGTTGCCACCTTCCGACCGCAACGAGTTGTGAACTTCCTTACGGAATTTCGCGCCGCGTTGTCAAGTCACGGCCCTTGTGCCGGGTTGCTGTTCACGGGTCAGATATTGCTGCAAACCTCAGTCTTTTCTGTGGGATGGAGCAGTTTGGACCGGCGGGCAATGACTCGGGAAAAAATCCTGGCGGACCATCATTCGAGGGTCCGTGGGGCACCCATCAGAGATTCGCTCCTGATTTCTCAGGGGCGGTCAGCAGTCAAGGATCACGGATGTCGACCCCGTTTGAGTATATTCGCCGTCACCAGAAGGTTGCCCTGACTGCGGTCACAGGAATGGCGATTCTGTCATTTCTACTTGGCGATGTCATGACCGGCGGGCGGCTATCGCCGATGACGCTGTCGACATTGATCGTCGGGTGCTTTGCCCTCGTCGGCTGGGTCTGGGGAGCATCGGAAGGCAAATCGAGCGAGAACGCCATTTTCGGCGGTGTGCTCGGTTTGGCCCTGACGCTGGTCTTCATGTTCATGTCGCGGCCGCCAGCTGCGGTCACTGCGACATCGGGCAATATCACATCCAGCGAACTGGGTGAGCTGAGCCGCACGCGTGCGATCGCCAATCGCATGGTGAATCTGGTGTATTTTGAATCCCACCCCAACGATGGGTTTATGTCGCAGTTTATGGCACAGCGAGATCTGCCCAGGTTCATCTTCAATTTCGGATTGCCGAATCAGACGGCGGAAGTCGTTCTGTCGGAGCTGCTGAACCGCGAAGCCAGGTATCTGGGGATCAATATCACCGATGATGCGGTGATGGCGTTCCTCAAAGAGGTGGCAGGACAGGACGCCGACGGCGACGTCAAACTGACGAAGAGGGTGTACTCCGACTCGATTAAGAACACCTGTGCCGGGTATCCGGGTATCACAGAAGATGCGGTCATCGACGCCCTGCGCCACGAGTTGCGTGCTCGTCAGGCGGCGAAGATTCTGGTCGGTGGCAATCGGATGACTCCGGCCGATGTCTGGGAACTCCATCGCAAGCTGAACACCCGCGAGTCGGCCCAGCTCGTCGCGTTGCCCGTGGAAGAATTCGTCGACAAGAATGCTACTCCGACCGATGCGGAACTGGCGGAGTTCTTTAATACCTACAAGGGGAACTTCCCCAACAGCACCCCCCAGGGTGAGTTGGAAGAAGGACGTCCTGGCCTCTATCTGCCTCGTCGCGTGCGGCTCGCTTACGTTGAAGCCAACTACGAGGAGCTCGAAAAAGCGGCGGGCGAAGTGACCGAGGAAGAGATCAAGAAGCGGTATGAAGAACGCTATATGCGTGCCATGCCTGAGACGAATCCTCATGGCGATTTGAGCCTGCCAGACCTCCCGATTCTGCCCAAGGTTCCGAAGGCCCCCGAGGGGACTCCGGCACCAGCCGCTGAAGGAGCACCAGCTGACAAGCCCGCGGAACCCGCAACTGAAACACCGGCGGAAGAGAAGCCAGCCGCTGAAAAGCCGGCAGCTGAAGAGAAACCCGCTGAGCCTGCTGCACCTGCAGCCGAGGAGAGCAAGCCCGCGGAACCTGCTGCTCCGGCACCCGAAGCGAAGCCGGAAGAGCCAGCCAAGAAGCCCGAAGGTTCGTCCTTCCGGACTCGGATGAACCGACTGCAACCGGTCGCCCTCATTGAGGACGCACCTGCTGCTCCTGCGGAAGCGGCACCCGCCACCCCAGCAGCAGCCGAGGAAAAGCCAGCTGAAAAGCCTGCAGAGCCAGCCGCCACTCCAGCTGAGGAGAAACCCGCAGAGCCAGCCGCTGAAAAGCCCGCAGAGGAAAAACCAGCGGACGCGAAGCCCGCCGAGGAGCCGGCTGCACCATCTTCCGACAAGCCAGCGGGTGACGCGCCTTTGACTGTTCCGCCAGTGCCGGGTGATGTCGTCGATGTCGATGGCGACAGTGATCCAGCCCCCCCGACCTCGAAGGTTCGACCGCTCGATGAAGTCCTGCGACAGCAGATCCGTGATGAGCTGCTGGCCGAAAAGACGCGCCCGCTGGTCGAAGCCAAGATCAACGGGGCTCGTGACTTCATGAGTGACCTGCATCTGGGAGTGGCTGAGTACCTGAACCACCAGAGCCCGAACGCTGATAAGAGTGCCGAGCTGTCGAAAGACGCGATCACGCCCGAGGAAGCATCCAAGCGTCTGAAAGAGTACGCCGAGAAGAATGGTCTCACGTACACTGAGACGCCGCTGATGTCACTGGAAGATCTGCTGAAGTCGGAAGACCACCCGCTGGGAAATGCCCAGGTGGGGCGGATCGGACGCGTGATCGACATGATCAATCAAAGTCAGCCCGACGACCTCTACACGGCGGCGACGGCGTTCGATCTGGCTCAGAAGGGCAACTATGCCTTCTGGAAGATTGAAGATGTTGCCGCTCACGAGCCAAAGTCGCTCGATGAACCCGGCATGAAGGAGATGGCGACCCAGGCCTGGCGTCTGTACAAGGCTCGTCCTGCTGTCGAAAAGCGGGCTCAGGAACTGGCAGACATCGTGACGAAGTCGGACAAGCCGATGGCGGAAGCTCTCTCTGAACAGACCGTCACGGGTGTGGAG
>CANJZR010000234.1 GCA_947479075.1 Planctomycetaceae bacterium | reverse complement strand
TCGGCGATGTCGCCCTTGTAGAAGCGGTCGCGTACGGCGGTGAGTTTGTCCTCGCGAGAACCAGCTGCATTCTTCTCTGCTTCGACCATCTTGCGCAAGGTGACCGCGAGATGGGGATGCCATGACTCTCGCCCCTTGTCGAGCAGAGCCAGAGTCGGAGCGACGGCCCGTTCGAATGAGATCGTGCCATGCAGCTTGAGCAGTGTGACGATCAGATCCACGGCCCCCGGCACTGGAGCCGCTTTCATGCTGCCGCGATAGGGGATCCCGTTCTTGTAGAACCACTCAATCGCAGCTGGATCGAGGGGAGCGGCTCCCACGCCACACAGCGATTTCACCTGCTTCTTACTGGCGTCATAGACCAGCACCGGCACTTCACCGCCCATCGAGAACAGGCCGTAGTCGGTGACTGCTAACGCCAGAATCGTGGCCGCAGCTGCATCGCCCGCCCTGCCCCCTTCGTCGAGGACACCCACCCCAGCTGCGACGGAATCGGCGTGACCGGCAGCGACAACGCCATTTCTGCCCGAGGCCTTCCACGAGATCTGGTCGGCGAAAATCACTGCTGGGGTTAGTACCGCCAGAACCAGACAGAATCCCCAAGTCACAAGTCGTTTCATCGGTTTCTCCGTCTCTGCGGGGTGCGGCAAGCGCCAGTCCACTTTCGAAGACTCTACTTTCCTGTCAGCCTCATTCTGTCGGCGTACAGCCGAATCGCTTCAGGGTACGCTTCGCACTCCGCGGTGAACACCCTCCTGGCCAAGGTGTCCGCGTCGTCACCTTCCAGCACCGGCACAACCTTCTGCACCACGATGGGGCCGTGATCGTATTCGTTGTCGACAACATGCACGGTACATCCCGACACTTTACATCCGCGAGCAAGAACCGCTTCGTGGACGTGATGACCGTACATGCCGTGTCCGCAAAACGACGGGATCAGTGACGGATGAATGTTGAGCACCCGGCCCTCGTAGTCGGCCGGGACTTCAATCCGTGACAAAAATCCACCGAGTATTACCAGATCCACTTTTGCCGCCCGGCAGCGGTTGAAGATCACCCGGCTCAGTTCAGCGGGAGTGGCGAACTTTTTGGCGGAGATCACTTCGCAGGCATGACCACGAGCAATGGACCTCTCGACACCCACACACGTCCGACTGGCGATCACGCATTCGACGGTGGCATTCAGCTCTCCCTGATCGATCTTGTCGAGCAGATTGAGCAAGGTGCTCCCACCTCCGGAAATCAGCACTGCCAGTCGCAAGGGTGTCATCAACTCAGCATCCATTTCATGGAGGTACGCGATACATCGGGAGTTTATCTCGGCGGATCGTCAATTGGCAGAATGAAGAGAGGGCCAATCGAAAATCAGAGATGCATCGCCTCACCGCAGAGGGCCGCAGTGTGACGCTGAGGAAGCGATGGATGCTCAACCCCTCTCCTGCTTCTCTGCGATCCTCAGCGTCCTCTGCGGTGAAAATTCTTCCCCGCCTCAATCGATCAGGACGCGGACGGAGGCGCTGCTTCGTCCGAGGCTGGGGGAGCAGTCGGCGGCAATTGCGGCTCTTCCACCCACTGATGGCCGACCTCCAGATATGGCCCGCCCGCGACTCGCTGAATGGGCAGCGACCAGAACAGCCGCATCAAGGCCATCAGACCGACCGTCCCGACGAGGGCGACCACGCTGAGACCGGTGAGCAGCATCCAGTCACCAAACATCCGGCGGACGGCAAAAGCAGTCGTCCGGTCATCGATCGAATCGGGGCCCGTGGAAGAGATGTCAATCTCGAACATCCAGATCCACCGCCAGGCGAACATGGTGATGATCGCCCCCATCGCCAGGAACGGCCCGTAGGGAACAGCCATCTCTTTTGAGACTCGCCGAGCCAGCGGCCCCAGTACGAGTGCCAGAATCGGAGCAATGAAGAAGGCGATCACCGTCGCCTGCCAGCCGAGGAATGCCCCGATCATGGCCATCAGCGTGACATCGCCCGCCCCCATTGCCGGTCGCCCCAAAGCGAACTCGGCGATCCGACGCACCACGTCGATCAGCACCCAGCCGACGATCGCTCCCACAAGACTCCAGGCGAGGGCGTGCCAGTGCTGGTGGGCTTGAATCCAGTCGGGGATATAGGGACCGCGAAGGCCGGGAATCTCCTCGTTCCAGTCGACCCACAGATGGGCCATCTGCAACTCACCCGAGACGAAGGCCCCAATCATCGCAATCGCGAGGCCCCAGTTCACCACAAAGTTCGGGATATAAAGTGACGCCAAATCGGTGGCCGTAATAACCAGCAGGAGGCCCAGACAGATCGAGTGGTAAACGATTCGCAGATCCTGCCACGGCTGGCCTGGGATCACCTCGGGAGTCCGCTGGCACTGAAACTCATCCATGCAATATGCAAGAGCGGCACCCACGACTAACCCGACGATCGTCGTGATCAGCGGCCAGCGGCGGACCGGAGCTTCGCAGGTCACCAATGCCGGACGAGTCAGTACCGCACAGATCACAGCTGTGACGAGTGCCCCGACCACCGCCCAGGTACTGGCGGGGGCTTCGGCCATTCGCAGTGTGATCCATTCGGTCACGTGGTGTGTTCCGGGCAGTCAACGTTCCGGGAGAAAAAGGAGGCTTGAGGGAGTGACGTTAGCCCTCGACCTGCCCCCAGTCAGGGAGGATGAGTTCCGGTCGCACGATCGACTTGATCGTCGAGCGATGGGCGACCTTGACACCCTTCCCGCCCCGTCCGGTCACGGTGTACTTCATCTGGCCGAAGCTCATTGTCTTGTCGTTATCGTTGATGACCTTCAGGGTGTCCGAAGGACGCGACATCTTCTGGGCTCCCAGCAGGACATCACCCGCGTCGAGCTTGATGCCCCGCACTCCCTTGCCCGCTCCCGACAGAACAGGAACATCGGACACCGCAAAGTGGATCAACCGGGCATCGCGCGAGATCAGGAACATCGTGTCGGCCTCTTCGACCAACTCCGTGTGGACGACCTTGTCCCCGTCGACCAGTCGGCAGTAGCGACGCCCCGTCTTCGTCGAGGGCAGGCGGAATGAAGACAGCGATAGCCGCATCACCTGCCCGCTGGCCGTCACGATCATGAGATACGGAGCGGGAGCCGGTTGATCATCGACCGGCGTGTCGGGCGGAGTAAACCGTGTATCGGTGCTCAGAGCCGTCACGATGGTCGCCCCATCGCTCAGGCGAATATGCTTGGAGATCGGCTCGCCGTAGCCCGTGCTGGCCGGGATCTGCTCTGCCGGAAGCGTGTACGCCGTCCCATCACTACTGAAAAAGATCGCGTTATCGAGGGTGCTGCAGGGCAACACGGTCAATAACTGATCGCCGTCTCGCATCCGCAGCTTATCGAGAGTTGAGATACGACCGAGCCGACGCACCCAACCTTCGGTCGAGATGACGATGTGCGTGTTCTCACGAACGATGTAGGCCTGGGGATCGAACTCGGCAATCTCCTCGGATGAACCGAGAGCGGTACGTCGCTTCGTCCCGACGGTTTCGCCGAGGTGTTCGAGTTCTTTGCGGACCTCGCCCCACAGCAGCTTTTCACTGCCGAGAATGCGACGAATACGCTTGGCCTCGGTTTCTTTCTCCTGCAGCTCTTCACGGATGCGACCGATTTCGAGGCTGGAAATGCGGTACAAGGCCAGCTCGAGAACAGCGTCGGTCTGTTCCTTGTCGAGCGGGAACGCCTTCATCAGCTTCTCAGCGGCGTCCGCTTTGCCATCGCTCGCCCGGATAATCTTCAAGGCCTTATCAAGACCGTCGAAAATGATCGCGAAGCCTTTGAGGATATGAATCCGCTTTTCCAGCTGGGCCAGCAGGAACTCGAACCGTCGACGCACCGTCGCCAGGCGGAAGTCGAGGAAGTACTTGAGAATCTCGACCACACCACAGCGCTTCGGGCCAAGGACGCCATGCTCATCAGGGACCAGACAGGTCGCGTTATAGGCGAAACTATCTTCCAGCCGCGTGTGCTTGAAGAGGTACGCCATCACCGCTTCCGGCTCAGCTCCGGGCTTGATCTCGATGACGATCCGCATGCCGTGCTCGTCGTCCGACTCATCGGCGATGTCGACCAGCTGGGGCAGCTTGCGCGAGTCGCGGATCTCACCCAGCGAACTCATCAGTGGGCCAGTTTCAACGCCGTAGGGGATCGTATTGATGATGATCCGGTTCGGGATAACCTTGCCCTTCTCCTTGTCGAGATCCCACTCAGCGCGGATCTTGATCGAGCCGCGACCTTCTTCGTAGACCTTCAACAACTCCTTGCGGTCGGTGACGATGCGCCCCCCCATCGGGAAGTCGGGACCACGCAGCTTGGTCATCACCTTCGCGGTACTGGCGTCGGGCTCATCGATCAGAAACACAGCGGCGCGGATCGCTTCACCGAGGTTGTGCGGAGGCATATTGGTGGCCATGCCGACCGCGATTCCCGAGGCTCCATTCACGAGCAGGTTCGGGAACTGTGCGGGTAGAACCACCGGCTCCTGACGCGTGCCGTCGTAATTCGGCCGGGTGTCGACAGTCCGATACCGCAGCTCGTTCATCAGCTGGTCGGCGACCTTGGTCAGCTTGGCTTCTGTGTATCGTTCAGCTGCCGGGGGCAAGCCGATGATCGAGCCGAAGTTCCCCTGGCCATCGATCAGTGGTTCCCGCAACGAGAACGACTGCGACATACGGACGAGGGCGTCATACACCGACACCGTGCCGTGGGGGTGGTAGTTACCGGTGACGGCACCGGTGATCTTCGCGCACTTGGCGTACTTCGCATCCGGGGTCAGCCCCAGATCGTCATACATGGCGAACAGGATTCGCCGCTGTACCGGCTTCAACCCGTCGCGAACATCGGGCAACGCCCGCGACATGATGACCGACATCGCGTAGTTCAGATATCTGCGACGGGTTTCGTCACTGATCGAAACGAACTGAATGTCGTCGGCAGGAGAGTCTCCGGAACCATTGGCGGAATTGCGAGCAACCATGCAGACCTCATCGAGAATTCCCACCTCAAGCGCACCTCGCCCGGCGGGAAACTGGATTTTTGAGGATCAGGGGAGAATTGCAAGGGCGGGACACAGGTTGGGGACGGCGACCGGCAGAATCGAGGAGATTCGCGTCTCCGAAGAGGTGAAACAACTCCGACGTGCGTCACTCGCATCCCCCTTAAGCCTCGAAGAGGCGACAGCAGGTAGCCGCAGGCGAAAGCCTGCGGTCGAAGATGCTGGTAGAGAAGCAGCCGCGAAGCGGCGACAGGTTCGAGTCGCGACACATTGAGCCAGCATTCGGGGCGTGGTCAAACGAAATGCTGCCTGTCGCCGCTTCGCGGCTGTAATCGTGGGAACTCAACCTTTCCCTTGGGCTGACGCCCAAGGCTAGTGGCTGGCACCGCTTCGCGGTTCAAGCAGCAGCGATCGTGCCCGCTTCGGCATTGGCTCGTTCACTCATTCGCTCCAGACATCCCCACCCCATTGGGTTGCGATCCGCTGGGCGGGAAGTCATTCTGACACCCTCCAGACCGGGGAAGATTTATCGTGCCCCAGCACTTCATCGAGGCTCATCAATGACAAACGGGTTCGGCATCATTGGAACGGGGATGATCGCCCACTTTCACGCCAAGGCGATTGCAGCGATTCCGGGAGCGAAGCTCGTCGGCTGTTTCGACCGTGTACCGGGCCGTGCTGGCGAATTCTCCAAGGAATATGGCTGCCAGGGATACGACGATCTCGATCAGTTCCTCGCCAATCCCGACATCCAGATCGTGACGATCTGTACCCCCAGTGGAGCTCACATGGAGCCCGCTGTCGAAGCTGCCAGGGCGGGAAAACATTTGCTGGTCGAGAAGCCACTCGAAATCACCCTCTCCCGCTGCGATGCGATCATCAAGGCCTGTGAGAAGGCGGGGGTTCAGTTGGGGGCGATCCTGCCCTCACGTTTCTCCGCAGCGAATCTGGCCCTGAAACAGGCGATCGATGCGGGACGTTTTGGCCGCCTCACCCTGGGTGACACCTACGTGAAGTGGTGGCGAACACAGCAGTACTACGACAGCGGCAATTGGCGCGGGACGTGGGCGCTGGACGGCGGCGGCGCCTACATGAACCAGGCGATCCACAACGTCGACCTGCTCTACTGGATGATGGGCGAAGTGGTTGAAGTCATCGGCATGACCTCGACATTGGCCCACGAGCGGATCGAAGTCGAAGACGTAGGCGCAGCTGTTGTGAAATTCAGGAACGGAGCGATCGGCACCCTCGAAGCCACCACAGCTGCCTGGCCAGGGTTGCTGAAGAAAACGGAGATTCACGGCTCGCAAGGATCAGCCATTATCGAACAGGACGATGTCCTGATGTGGCAGTTCGAGAC
>CANJZR010000233.1 GCA_947479075.1 Planctomycetaceae bacterium | reverse complement strand
TATCCAAGTCACCTCGAATACTGTCATCGTTTCATTTCAGCCAGCCACATCTGAATCTTCCCTCAGAATCAATCTGAAAGATTCAATTCATACGAACGCTGATTCCCAAATTTTCTCGGGGTCACCAACCATGTTGTCAAAGAGCTTTGGCCATCTGCCGGTCGCAGGTGGGAGGCACAATGTAACCGAGACTTTTTTCCCTGCAAGTCTCTGGTCATGGATGTTTCAAAAATTTTCTTGCATGGCCGTTTCGCACTCAAATCTACCACCTTCCGTTCGTCGCAACCTGCATCGCCCCTTTAGGTTGATGTTCAACTGCTCCCGGTTATCATACTTGTCGACCGGTCCGCAACTGTGTGGTTACTGGTCATTTTATGAGCAACAACCGGTTGATCTTGGGACTTTGAAAGGGTTTCGTTTTTGGACCTGAGGTGAGTGTTCCCGGGCAGCCGGGACAGCGAGTTTTGACCCTGTGCATGTCAAGCTTCGCATACTCCCGGGTCGGCGATACCTGGCACGGCGATTTCCACAGACCGACCGCTGACACAATTTGAGGTGTGGCATGGACTGGATCGGCGCTGGCGTTGCCGGAGGGGTGGGGTTATTGATTGGTCTGTTCTTCGAGCGGATGAGGCTGGGACCAGCGTATCGCACCAAAGACCAGCTGATTCACGAGGCGAAGGTCGAAGCGGATAACCTCCGCAAGACCCGTGAACTGGAAATCAAAGAAGACCTGCTGAAACGCAAGGACGACCTCAACAAGGAACTGAACAAGACCCGCGAGGAGCTGCGGGACTTCGAACGCAAGCTCGATAAGCGGGAAGCGGGCCTCTCGGAACTCGACAACCAGATCAAGGCCAAGGAGAAGATGCTGCAGACCACGCAGAATCGACTCGCAGAAAAGGCCAAGTCGGCGGAAGCCCACGAACGCGAACTCGAAAAGCTTCTTAAGCAGGAGCAGGAAGAACTCTACAAGATCAGCAGCCTCTCTAAAGAGCAGGCAGCTGACCGTCTGATGACCCGGCTGGGTCACGAGCTGCGGGCCGAAGCCGGGAGCCAGATCCTAAAGAAGGAACAGGAACTCAAGGAAAACTCCGAGCGAATGGCTCGCGAGATCATCGGCATGGCGATCCAGCGATACGCGTCGACGCATACCTCGGAAACCACCGTCTCGACGATCGATATCCCCAGCGACGAGGTCAAGGGCCGCATCATCGGTCGCGAAGGTCGCAACATTCGGGCCTTCGAGCAGGCGACCGGCGTCGACGTGATCGTCGATGACACCCCCGGCGTGGTCGTGGTCACAGCCTTCGATGCGGTCCGCCGCGAAGTCGCTCGCCAATCACTCAACAAGCTGATTCAGGACGGCCGCATCCACCCGCAGAAGATCGAAGAGATCGTCCGCGAAACCCAGAAAGAGATGGATCAAACCATCATCCGCTCAGGCCGCTCCGGGGCCGAAGAGGCGGGTGTTGCGAACCTGCATGAGAAGCTCATCCAGCTGATGGGCCGACTCTCCTACCGCGTCAGCTACAGCCAGAACGTGCTGCGACACTCGATCGAGGTCGCCTACCTGACCGGGATGATGGCAGAACAGCTGGGGCTCGATGGCAACCTGGCCCGGCGCTGCGGCTTCCTGCACGACATTGGTAAGGCCGCGGACCACGAGATGGAGGGGGGCCATCCCGCCATCGGGGCCGAACTGCTCAAACGCTACGGCGAAGGTCCGGAAGTCGTCCACGCCGCCCTCGGCCATCACGACGACATCCGCCCCGAGTACATCTACACCGTCCTCACAGCTGCGGCTGACGCCTGCTCCGCAGCTCGTCCCGGGGCCCGCCGCGAATCGCTCGACCGGTACATCCGCCGCCTGGAAGACCTCGAAGCAATCGCCTACGGCTTCCCCGGCGTCGACCAGGTCTACGCCGTGCAAGCGGGTCGCGAAGTCCGCGTGATCGTCGACCCCAAGTCAATCAACGACCGCGAAGCCGCCAAGCTGGCCCGCGACATCGCCCAATCGATCGAAGACCAGCTGACCTACCCCGGCGAAGTGAAGGTCGTCGTCATGCGAGAGACCCGCGCGATGGGCGTGGCGAAGTAGGCCTGCGATCAGATTCATCCAACCACATCTCTGGTACCACGACTGGCCCCCGAGCTGTAGTGGTACACGGTCAAGCTTTAGACTACGGCTCCAAACATCGCCCCAACGCCAGCTGTTAACGCCATCGCCAGTGCGCCCCAGAATGTGACGCGGGCAGCCGCTCGCGTCACGGGAGCGCCTCCCACATAGGCCCCAAACCCACCCAACAACGCCAGAAACAGAATCGAAGTCACGATCACAACGGGAATCAGTACCGCAGAAGGCGTGACCAGCACTGACACCAATGGCAAAGCGGCTCCCACGGCAAACGTACCTGCCGATGCAAATGCAGCTTGAATCGGCTTCGCGGTCGACATATCAGAGATCCCCAGCTCATCACGGGCATGCGCCGTCAACGCATCGTGAGACATCAGCTGGCCAGCGACCTGTTTTGCAAGAGCCGGTTCCACGCCCCGGCTGGCATAGATGGCCGTCAATTCGCCCAACTCAGATTCCGCGTCTGTGGCCAACTCTTTGCGCTCGCGGTCCAAGTCGGCTTTCTCAGTGTCCGCTTGCGAGCTGACTGAGACATACTCGCCAGCTGCCATCGACATGGCACCGGCTACCAATCCAGCCACTCCGGCCACCAGGACATCACTCGCTGCGGATTGTGCAGCTGCCACACCGACGACCAGACTGGCAGTCGAGACGATGCCATCGTTCGCGCCTAAAACAGCCGCGCGTAACCAACCGATGCGGTCAGTGCGATGTCGCTCATGATGTTGAAGATACATGTCACCGATCCTTGTTGCCGAGATTTATCCTGGCCCATGAAACACAAGGGATCACTGGCCACCATAGCCCAGCATATCGCGATCGGGAGTAAACATGTGATATCCGGTTGACCGGGTGAAGAACTTGCCCGATTCTCCCGCACGCCCAGCAGCTGCGTCTCCCCCCGCTTGACGCCATTCCTGCCCCCGCCGTAACGTCACCAATCGAGCGGACTCCCGCCGGGCCAGACCTGAATCAACCTCACCCGATCCCACAATGCCCCCGTCTGACTTCATCGCCCGCTGGAAGAACTCTGGCTGGGTGGCTGGGGTCGACCAGCGGGAGCCCCCAGAATCAGTCGACTGCATCGAGCGGTCACACGGTGCTTCAGGGGAAACGCTGATCGCTGGGGGCTCCGCTTCGCTGCGACCCCAGCCACCCGTCACCCGTCACCAGCGGGAAATTCGCGGCTAGTCGCTAGACTACGACGACTCGTCTGAGGGCAGACAAGAAGAGCATAACGGAATGACGTATGGCCCGAATCACTACCAGCGATGAGTTCCCCTGCCCTCCATCCGTGATCTTTGGCAGCATCGTGGATCTCTCGAAATGGAGTGCGTTCCAAGGGTATGGTCCACTGCCAGGCATACGCGAGGCTACGCTGCCCGAGGGTGAGCAGCTGGGGCTGGGGTCGCGAGTGCGGGTGCTCAACACCGACGGGAGTGTGCATCACGAGGTGGTGCGGACTTTCGAGCCCCACCGGAAATACTCTGTGGTGATGGAACTCTCCCCGCCGGCTGCATACCTCATGAACCGGATCGAAGAAGATATTGAGCTGGCCGAAACACCGACTGGCGGGACACGCATGACACGGACTTTCATCACCGTTCCCCGGTCATTGCTCACAGCGCCGCTGGTGTGGCTCCTCACCCATGGCCTGTTGCGAAAGGCGGTCTTCCGCCATAACCGACTGATCCAGCAGGAGCTGCGATGACGGCGAAACTGCTGGCACGAGTTGTCATTCCCCCCGCATCACATGGCAGGAGTCCGTTTCGATGAAAACGATCTCGGTCGTCGAAGGTGATCTGCTCAACCAGGATGTGGACGTCATCGTCAACTCGTGGAATCGCAATATCATCCCGTGGTGGCTGTTGCTGCCCCAGGGGGTCTCCGGAGCGATCAAGCGGCGGGGTGGCAAACAGCCATTTCGTGAAGTGACGCGGTACGGGGCGATCCCCCTGGGGGGTGCTGTATTGACCTCTGCTGGCACCCTGCCCTTCCGGGGCATCATCCATGTCGCCGGGATCAACATGCTGTGGCGGGCGTCGGAGCAGTCGATCCGGGAATCCGTGCGCAATGCGATGCGGGTCGCTCACGAGAATGATTTCCAATCGATTGCCTTCCCCCTGATTGGCGCGGGATCTGGCAGCTTCAACCCCGAGAAGGCCAAAGCACTCATGCTGGACGAACTGGACGAGATCGAGACCTCGATGAAAGTCACCGTCGTGGTTTTCAAGAACTCGAAGTAGCAAGTTTGACACGAGGAAGTGAATGGCAGGCCGACCGGTCGCCAGGGAACATCCGGTAAAACGTGCCGGAACCGGGCTCCGATCTGCTCTCCCGAAGTGTATCCATTCTTGAATTCGCGCAGCTTCGCTGGAACTTCACACTCCTGAAGGGGCCAGACGGTGCCAAAGCCCACAGCAGGCACAACGCCCTTACTGATAACATCTTACGAATCGGAATCACACAGCCCAAGATCAAACATGCACAGTTGTTCCCTATTTTTCATGCGCCGCGTCGCAAAAGTCAGCGAATTCGATCATGTCTATGGCTTCATTCGTCGAAGTCTTAAGAGACTCTGCGCATCGAGAGCTTGCCATTTTCCTGTTTCAGAAGATGACGCAGGCCTTGGCAATCCCACAAAAGCGACCTCCCCAGTCGCCTCTGGTTCACGAAAGTCGATCACTCTGACGAAGCGGAATTCTGCTTCAGAGCTTGCGGCACAGGCAGACTTCGATTTCCGTTGGTCACTCTGGTTGGACCTCTTTCACTATGTCTGCTACGAAGTTGCCGTTAAGATCGGAGAGAATGCCCACACAGCTTCCCTCGAAAGTCGAAACGATCAAGTCGTTGCCGAGTTCCAGCGTGCCTGATTCAATCACACGACACGGTAAGCCGCTACGCTGTCTGCTGGTTGGATACAACGGTGCCGGGAACACCGGGTCTGATATCCGACTGCTGACTGCGATTGATGATATTCGCGAAGCTCTGGGGCCCCAGACCCATATCACGGTCACGTCGATCAACCCGGAACGGACAGCTGCGATTCTCCCGCAGGGCCAGGGGATCGATGTGGAAGAGGTGATTTTCACGCCTCACCGCTTCATCCCCAAAATGTGGAAGTTGACTCGCAGCCACGACATCACGTTTCTGGTGGAAGGCAGCACCTTCAAGCAGAACTGGAGTCCGTGGCTCCTGCACGCATATCTCTGGGCGGCGGAGTATGCGCGGTGGAACGGAAATTACGCCGTCGCTTATGCAGTCGATGTCGGCGACCTGCAACGCTTCCACGCATTCTGGACCCGGCGGATTGTGGAGCGGATGTCGCTGACAATCACCCGGACCGAAGTGGCCCGTGAACGTCTGGTGAAATTCGGAGTTCATTCTCCCGTACTCGCGACCACAGACACCGCGTTCCGTTTTGAACGACAGCCGGAACGCATCAGCGACACTCGTCCTGTCGTCGGCCTGGCCCCCATTGAGTTTTTTCAATGGCCCATTCGTGTGAAGCTCTTCTGCCCTGCTGAGGAGCGTTACAAATGGCCACTGGCATTTACCTGGACTGCGGAACGTCGCGAGCTTTCCGACAAGATGGTGGAGCGCTGGGTCAAACTCGCCCGACACGCGATCGAAACACATAATGTGGATCTCCAGCTGATTGCCATGGAGGACCTCGACACTGTCGTCTGCGAAAAGATCCAGACGGCACTCGGGCCATCTCTGTCCGAGCGAGTCAAAATCTCATCCGCTCAGAAAGTAGCCCCGAGTGAGATGGTCGGGATCCTGAGGGGCCTCGATGCGTTAGTCACATCACGCTATCACGCGTGCGTACTCTCCATGGGCGGCTCGGTCCCCCAGATGGCAGTCAGCCACGACGAACGACTGGCTTCGATTTACGCCGAACTGAAGATTGAACAGGATTACCTGCTCGACTACCGCCAGAAGGATCTGTCTCAGGAGTTGATCAGTAAGTTCGATCGTTTGATGCAGAATCGGACGGAGATTTCACATCAGATCCGGGAAATGCACGACTCTCAATTTGTCCCCCGCTGTGCCCTCAACAAAGAAGAATTGCGGGCGTGGGCACTGCGAACATTTGATGCGTTACCGGCGAATGAGTAGCGACCTCGCAGAAGATTAAAGACTGTGGAGAGATATCCTCCGTCGCTTTGGAGGAAGCGCCCGGATGAAGTCTCTCTGTGAGTCCCTGTCCGGTAAGACTCTCTCCCATTTTCTACTGATATGCAGCTCGTCTTTCC
>CANJZR010000232.1 GCA_947479075.1 Planctomycetaceae bacterium | reverse complement strand
TGTCGTCGCCCGCAAGCTCGACAATCCCTACTTGAACCAGTGGTTCCGCAGCTCCCGCGAGCAGACGGGCAATCGACTCTACATGAAAAATGGAGGCTTCGATGGCATGACCGAACTGGTGCAGAGCGGTGGCAATCTGGCCTTGCTGATGGACCAGGATGCCGGTCAGCGCGGCGTGTTTGTCAATTTCTTCGGTCGGCCGGCATCCACGTTTAAGTCGATTGCCCTGATGGCCATGGAGTACAAGGCCATTCTGGTCGTCGGGTATGGCGTCAGGCTGCCCGATGCCCCGCTGGAATCCCGCTGGGCTCGCTTTGAGATCGGCTGCGAGGAAATCATCGATACGACGAAGATCGAGGCCAAAGACGAGGTGAAGGAGATCACCCAGCGATTTACATCGGCTCTGGAACGCTCCATCCTGCGGGCTCCCGAGCAATACTTCTGGGTTCATTCCCGCTGGAAGACGGCACCCGCCGTGCGTCAAAAGAATCAAGAAGCGGTGCCACGGGCCGCCTGATTGGTCGAGGTCTGGCGGGCAGATCCAGTGCTTTCCCTGATGGAGAGTGCACTCACGGAAAAGACAGTGCCCGTTTGAGCGCATGCAGGCAGTTTTTGGCTGGTAAATCGTTAAGGCCGGAAAACTAACGTATTGCTGTCCCGATATCCGTTATGACTGTTAAAAGCCGCAGAGTCGCTTACGATTGTTCCAGCCGGACCGAGTGACTAATCCCGAGCTGCATTCTGAAGATTCATTGAAGACTCAGTCTTGAAGATGCAGCTGTTTGCGGGCATCGTGGCCTAAGTTCGCAGGAGTGATGTGCGTGTGCAACATGCACAAGGACTTCTTGAGGCAAAACCTCAACACCGTCGTCACAGATCGACGGCGTCCGTGAACCAGGTCAGACGAATGTCTTTTTTAAAGCCATGTCCGGTCCTGAACACTGACGCCTGCCAGATCTATCAGTCCCGAGGGGGCTCGTTGGACAACGGCGGTGAACATGCGAGGGGACGGCGATGAAGAGATTCGTAACAAACATCGGGATTTGGCTGGTTGTTGCTGGATTCCTGGTCCAGTCGGTTCGCGGCGGCGAGCTTCCGGCGAATGTACTTGACCCGGAAACCGCAGTTGCCAGTGGAGTCCGGTTGGAGCAGGAGCGTCACTGGAGTGACGCGATCGACCTCTACAAAACGGCACTCAAGAAGTGGCCCGATAACGCCAACCTCACCTACGGCCTGCGTCGCTCGCAGTTCCAGTTCTCCATCGAGCGTCGCTACGACGACGTTTCATTCCGCCAGACGCTCCGATCACTGCCGCTTGAGAACGGGCTCCAGCTGTTCAGCTCTGTCCATCAGATGATCCAGGCTCACTACGTCGAACCGCTCGACACGACATCGATCGTCGCCCACGGCACGGAGAGCCTGTGGCTCGCGCTGGGGAATGAGAAGTTCCTCGAAAACAATCTCTTCGGGGCCGATGTGGAGCGACTGAAGGTGCTTCGCAAAGAGTTGCGGACTCGCTACTGGAACAAGCACGTCCGCAGCGAATACGAGGCGACTGCCCTGATCCGCGAGATCTGTCAGCTGTCGATGGACCGCGTGGGACTGGATCCCGGTCCGGTGTGCATGGAGTACGTCTTCGGCGCCTGCAACTGCCTCGACGATTACAGCACGGTGATGACGCCCGGTCGACTGCGTGACATGTTCAACAACATCGACGGTCAGTTCGTGGGCGTTGGTATCGTCATGGAAGCGGATCTGGGCAAGGGCATGAAGCTTCGCCAGGTTCTGCCCGAAAGCCCCGCCCAGGAAGGTGGTCTCAAGTCGGGTGACCTCTTGATCGGCATCGACAAACACGATTGTCGCGTGATGACCACTGACCAAGCTGCAAATCTGGTGACCGGTCAGCCGGGCTCGGAAGTGATCCTGACTGTGGAACGGGCTGGCGTGGGCAAGATCGACGCCAAGTGCATCCGACGCGAGGTGACCGTCCGCAGCATCCCCGTCGCGAAGATTATCGACGCGACGAATGGCATTGGTTACATCCAGCTGACGGGGTTTCAGAAGAGCACCGTCCTGGAACTGGACATGGCTCTGAAGAAGCTCAAGGAGCAGGGGATGCAATCACTGATCCTGGACGTTCGTCAGAATCCCGGTGGACTGTTGACCACAGCTGTCGACCTGCTCGACCGGTTTATCTCGGATGGGGTTCTGGTCTCGACTCGGGGTCGCGAGCAGAACCAGAACCAGACTCATACGGCTCACGGCCCCGGCACCTGGGACATTCCTCTGGTACTTCTGATCGATGAGAACAGTGCCAGCGCCAGCGAGATCGTGGCCGGTGCCTTCCGCGATCATCATCGGGCCAAAATCGTGGGTCGTCGCTCCTACGGCAAGTGGTCGGTCCAGAGCATCTACGACAATGATCTGGGATATGGGTGTGGAATTAAGATGACGACCGCCAAGTTCTACTCCCCGAACGGCGAGACGCTCGGTAAGATCGGCGTGAAGCCGGATATCGAGATCCCGGCCGAAGAGGCAGCTCCGCACATGATCGGCGAAGTCGATCCCGTCGCGGATGCAGATGTCCGCACAGCGGTCGAGCAGCTCAAAAAGGTCGAGTACTCCCAGCGATGAGTGACCACACCCCGTCCTTCGATACGAGCTGGCTTCGCGAAGGACAGGGACGGCCACCCGAGTTGAAATGGGCGTTCTATGGAGATGATGCGGTCGTCTCCATGGCCTTGTCGCGTGAGTCGGGCGATGTCTTTGTCTGTGACGCATCGTCGACGTTGTATCGCCTGTCGCGTGCTGGCAAGATCGTCGCCGTCACTCATCCCAGATCGCCACTGACTCAACTGGTCTGGAGCGAAGACGGGCAATGGGGATACGGAATCGACTCCGACAAGACCGTTGTTCGGTTCGATCGGAATCTGCAAGTCGATTGGGAGTTTGAATCCCATGACGACATCTTGTGCCTGGCGACATCGCCGTTTGGGCACCATGTCATTGCCACTCACTCCGACGCAACAAACGTCGTACTGAATGAGCGAAAACGCAAGATCGCCCGCTTTGAAACGGTCCGTCCCCTGCAATATGTGAAGTTCTGCGGGGCGGAACCGGTGCTGTTTGGAGCGGCGGAGAATGGGCTGCTCTGTTGTCACAATCTGGTGGGCGCCCAGCTGTGGCAGGAACGTGTCTGGTCCAACGTCGGTTCGATGAGCGTGACCGGGGCTGGCGACATTATCTATCTGGCGAACTTCAGCCACGGCGTGCAGGCCTTTGACGGGGACGGTCGCAGTCTGGGAGCGTATGTCCTGGAAGGGACTGTCGATCGGATCTCCGCCAGCTACGAGCCCTATCGACTGATTGCGACGACTGTCGAGCAGTTCATCTATTGGCTCGATTCGGATGGCGATCTCATCTGGTCCAGTGGAACTCCGACTGGTGTGGTTGACACGGCCTGCGACCCACTCGGCGACTGGGTTCTGATTGCTCTGCAATCGGGCGAAGTCATCAAACTGGAGTGGTGAGCGAGAGACGCTCATCGAACGGGTGCTTCTCTCCGTCCGAACGTGACTCCCCCTCCGGAATCCTTCCCGATCAAGCTTGCACGTTGAGAAGCCACATCAGTCCGCCTCATTGGCTGATTGGACGGCGTTTCAAAGCGAGTAAATGGTGCACAACCCGGCGCCGTTTTTTTTCTCAAAAACTCACTTAATGACCTATCCAGGTCATGACAACGGTCTAGCTGATCTCGAATAATTACTTAAACGCGATGTTCTGCGCCGAACTGATGGTCTCCGCGAGAGACCTCCTGAAGTTGCGGTGCGGAAGATTGTGGGCCAGCGGCGGTGACGGAGATGACTCTGTCGCCGCCGCCGTTATTTATCCCTTGAGCAGATATTGGACGAGGCGACAGAACTGGTCGATGACGCCTTGAGAGTCGCAACGAGTCAGCACATCGATATTCTGCTGCCAGCTGGCGATGCCTCGGCGATCAAATACCGTCATGCCCCGGGTCAGCTCGCCATGAAGCTCGACATCAACCGCACCAGACTCCCGCTCAAACAGATGTGGGTGAGTCACTGACGCCAGAGCAACGAACTCCGGCAAGGAGATCCCCTCCATCCCCAGATGCTGACGCGCAGCCCGCAGGGCGTAGGGAATCGTCCAGGACAGAATCTGTCCAAACCGCGTTTCTGGCCCAGCATTCAGTCGCTGATACTGATCGAACGTCAGCACCACGTTCCGTGTGACATCGAGTGGCACCAGCGTCTTGGTGCAGGGCTGACGCAGAACGTGCCGTGCGGCTTCGGGATCGGCGTGGATGTTGAACTCTGCCGTCGGAGTCACATCCCCGGAGCTGGAGTAGGCACCGCCCTGACAGACCAGCGACTGCAGCTCTGACAGGAACGACGGGTAGATCTCGCTGGCACGATACACGTTCGTCAGCGGTCCCAGCGTGAGCAGAGTCACCTCGTGCGGATGACTTCGCACCAGATCAATCATCAACTTGGCAGCATCGTGCTTCTGGTGCAGCTTGACATCCAGGACGGGAAAGTCACCCATCCCGTGTGGTCCATGAAACGCAGCTGGTGACGGCAGGTCGATGGAAGACCAGGTTGCGATTGATCCCTCGGAGACACCAAAACGGGGCCAGCGCGGCGGATCGAGCAGCGATATCAAAGCCAAGAGGTTGCGGGTCGCCTGCTCCCCGGAAACGCTCCCCGCAGCGGCTGTTACCGCCAGGAGATCGATCTCAGGATTGCAGGCGGCCAGCACCACTGCCAGCGCGTCCCCGATTCCGGGGTCAGCATCGATGATCAGTTTGCGAGCCACTGTTTTCTCGAAGAGAACTTCTGACAACGGACGAACACACTATCCGCAGGTCGATGCGGCAAGTCAAACAGAAAATGACGCGTGACCCGCGAAGAGAGTCATTAGCGGATGCGCTTCATGCGGTCGATCTGAGGATAAAACGGGGCAGTGTACTTGGGGTAGTCCTCGACCACACGACCGCGTGTGTCGCGGTGCTTTGCGATTGTGTAGCCCCGCCCGTTATTCATGAAGGGAACGCCGTGCGGCCAGTAGATGTAGAACGCTTTGCCGACCAGGAACTTGCGAGGCACACTCTGCAAAGCAGGAGACCAGAGGCGGCTGTCGCGGCTTCGGGGACTGTTATCACCCAGGGCCAGATACCCGTCTTCCGTGACCTTGATCTCGACGGCGTCCATCTCTGCTTCCTGCAGATAGCGGCGGCTCCAGTCATCCGGCCGATCGAGATACCTTGCCAGATCGCGGCGGAACCGACCCTGATCGTTTCGCCGGAAATCGTGTTCCGTCAGATCTGCCCGGTAATAGATGTCCCGCTCAATCAACAATTGAGAGACGGTCGCATCGATTCCCTGAGCCGCGATCCCTGCTGGCGTCAGGTCCTGGGCGGTGGGAAGCGGGATCGACAGTGCGTTCGGTTGATTCAGAACCGCAGCCTGGCCGAACTCAACCATCTGGTCATCGATCCACAGTACCAGGCGGTCGTCGACGTTCGCAAACCGCAGTTGGTAGCTCCCCGGACCATAGATGCCGCACGCAGCCGATGCCAGTTCGATTTCGCGATCAGGTGTGATCTTGAAGAGTACAGCTGTGGCCGTTTTGCAGTCGATCCGACACTGATAGGCGAATTCTCCCTCGATGAGTTCCAACACCACTTGAGGTGACTCGCCGATCGTCGCAATGTTGAGCTGGCAGCTGAGAGTCAGATCGCCCACCCAAAATTCTCCGGTGTCGATTTCTTCAACGGCCAGAGCTTCGATGTGTTCGCGTCCTGATCCGGAGTAAGTGTTGTACCCGCAGAAGTCCGTCACCAGGCGAGGAACCGGCGACTGCTTCTCCCCTTGTTCGGCCAGCTGCCATTCGGCCAGGTTTGGGGTGTAGTTGCGGTAGCGAATCCAGTTGAGCCCGGGGACCTGAGCCCCCTTGACCTCGAAGAGGCGTTGTTTGGCGTCCTGGGTCCAGGTCGATTCCTCGGAGACCCAACCGGCGACACCGTCTTTTCCATCGGTTTTCTTGACGGCCGCCCAGCGTTCGGGCCAGCCCGTCTTGAGCAGTTGCTCGGGGGCAAAGCGGTCATCGTAAACGGGAATCTGCAGAACCTTCTGCTTGTTGACGTCATCCTTGCGGAGGATCTTTTCCTCCTTGCCATCCCACAGGTAAAGGTTTCCCTGGCGAACACGGATCGTTTCGCCCGGCAACCCCACGAGCCGTTTGATGTAGTTGATATGCGGCTCTTCAGGATACTTGAAAACAAAGACATCCCAGCGCGAGGGATCGCCCAGTTCATAGGGATACTTATTGACAAGGATCCGGTCCCCATTGAAGGCGAGTGCGTCGCGAACCTCGGTCACGCCGCGGCAGTTGGGGCAGATCGC
>CANJZR010000231.1 GCA_947479075.1 Planctomycetaceae bacterium | reverse complement strand
CTCAGCCTCGTAGAACAGTTCTTCGTAGAGCTTTTCTCCAGGACGCAATCCCGTGAATTCAATGTCGATGTCCTCGGGGTAACGCAATCCCGAGAGCGTGATGATGTCCTTGGCCAGATCAACAATCTTGACCGGCTCACCCATGTCGAGAATCAGCACATCTCCACTGGACCCAATGGCTCCGGCCTGGATCACGAGCTGTACCGCTTCCGGGATGGTCATGAAGAACCGCTGCATATCGGGATGCGTGACGGTGATGGGACCACCGGCTTCGATCTGTTTCCGGAACGTGGGGACCACGCTGCCCATGGAGTTGAGCACGTTTCCAAATCGAACGGTGATGAATCGCGTGACGCTTTGTCGTGAGAGTGACTGCACGTACTTTTCGGCGATGAGTTTGGTGGCCCCCATCACGCTGGTCGGTCGGACCGCTTTGTCCGTGGAGACCTGGATGAAGCGTTGGACCCCGGCGGCCAAAGCGGCATCGGCCACGGCTTTCGTTCCGAGGATGTTGTTCTTGATGGCTGCTTGAGGGTTGTCTTCCATCAGCGGGACATGCTTGTAGGCCGCCGCGTGAAAGACAATCTCGGGTCGGTACTCGTCCATCACCTGCCGGAGTGCGTCCTCATCCAGAATGTCACTCACGAAGTAGCGAATCTGCTCGCTGGCCAATGGCCGTTTGGAAAACTCCTGCTCCATTCCGAAGACACCAAACTCGGACTGGTCATAAATCAGCAGAAGCTCGGGATTCAGATCGAGCAGCTGACGGCACAGTTCGCTGCCAATGCTGCCAGCTCCCCCTGTGACCAGGACCCGCCGTCCGGTGACATATTCCTTGATAGACCCCAGGTCGAGGCGGTTGGGTTCTCTTCGCAGCAGGTCGGAGACTGTGACATCGCGAGCTGCGAGTCGGAATCGCCCGACGACCATCTCTTCCACCGTGGGAATAATATGGACATCGATCTTCGCCGCGGCACATTCCCGCAGGATCGAGCGGATGACCCGCCCGGAGTAACTGCCGGGAATCAGAAGATCGCGAGCCTGGGATTGCTCGTAGATGGCAGCCCAGCCTTCGCTGGGATTGTAGACCGGAACTCCGGCAATCAATGACGTGTTGCGGTCAGCTGTCTGGGAAACAAAGCCGACGACTCGATAGGGGTGATCGCCCGAACGCATCGCGGAGAGCATCTGGAAGATGCCGATCGATTGTGGATCGACACCATAGATCAATGTCCGGTTGCGAGAACTTGGACTCAGGAATGGGGACAGGATCTCATTCCAGATGCGATAACCAAATCGAACCATGGTTAACAGCAGTAGCGACATCACCGCGTCCATCAGCAGGATGGAGCGGGGAATCACCGCCACGACAGGCAACACCTGATTGCACAGCAGGAGCGTCACGGTTGCTCCGAACGTTCCCACACCCAGAAAGACCAGGTCGAGAACGGTGACATGGCGGAAAGTTCTTCGCCACTCCGTCGTCGCCCAGCACGCGATGAACTTGACCACTGTGACCAGCGGGAGTGTTCTCCAGAAGACTTCCTGGAAATTCTGAGGAATGTCAAAGTCGAAGCGGAGCGCCGTCGAGACGGCGTATGAAGTGAGGAATACGAAATAATAGATCGGCAAGATGACAGCGAGGCGAAATCTCAGCGATCTCGGTTCTTCGAGATTTCGTGACATGCATATCAACGACCGACGATTCTGCTCACCGTCGCTTTGCTCGGGTAAGGCGGTCTCAGTCCGTGGGAGAACTGGACTCTCGGTTTGTCCGTTGAATTCGTACACGTCAGGGTGGCTCGCGTGATCGTAAAAGGGGGAATTGGTGACTTGCTGCAGTAACGTTTGGTCTCACGAAGGATGGCGGGTTGGAAACCGCGAGGTCCGGGTGATGTGGATTCCTGAACTTATGCGGCGTGCCTCTCTTGGGTGGATGTCGCCGCTGTCAGGACTCTCTGGATGACATGGCCCATCTGCGTCATGTGTTCTGCTTCCAGTGTGGGATGGACGACGAACATCAGGCTGCGTTCCCCGAGATCGCGGGAGACAATGCAGGTTTTTTCTGGCGCCAGCCCAAGCGACTGGAAAGCCTGCTCGAGGTAGATCTCCGAGCAACTCCCCACGCCGCAGGGAACTCCCTGGGCCTGGATTGCGCGGACGATCCGGTCGCGGTTCCAGTCCTTGGCAAGTCGATCAGGCTGAATGAATGCGTAGAACTTGTAGTAGCTATGCAGTTGCGAGGAATCGGGTGTCGGGATCGTCACCAGTTCGGAAGCAGACAGGGCTTCTGTGAGGACGGCCGCATTGCGGCGCCGGATGTTCACCCACTCGGGCAACCGAGACAGTTGAATGCGACCGATCGCAGCCTGCATCTCGGTCAGACGCCAATTCGTTCCGATCGAGTCATGCAGCCAGCGGAAGATTCCGGGATGTTCGGAGTGGTAAACCGTATCCCATCCCTTTCCGTGATCCTTGTAGCTCCAGGCTTTCTTCCAGACTTCGGTATCGTGGAATGTGACCAGTCCACCCTCACCACCCGTGGTGATGATCTTGTCCTGACAGAAAGAGAAGCAGCCAGCATCACCGATTGAGCCGACCGGGCGTCCCTTGTCGGAAGCGCCATGAGCCTGGGCGCAATCTTCGATGACCCGGATTCCCCTCGATCTGGCGAGGTCCATGATCGGATCCATATCGCAGGGCCAACCCGCCAGATGGACGACAACGATGGCTCGCGTGCGGGGCGTCAGGAGTGGAGCAATCGTCGTGGCGGAGATGTTCTGGCTCTGGGGATCGACATCCGCAAAGATTGGCCGGGCTCCGCGTGTCACGACACTGCTGGCGGTCGCCAGAAATGTGCGGCAGGGAACAATGACTTCGTCCCCGGGACCGATGTTGAAGGCTTCCAGAGCCAGCTCAATCGCATTGGTTCCATTGGCCACCGCGATGGCGTGCGGCACGCCGAGAGAGCGTGCATACTCGCTCTCAAAGTTTCGGCAGATTTCGCCGGTCCAGTAGTTCACCTTGCCGGAACGCAAAACGTCCGTGACTGCGGCGATCTGCTGGTCTTCATAATGCGGCCATCCAGGCCAGCCATGCAATGACACACCGTTTGGCGCAGCTGTAGACAGTTGGCCTGTGACCGATTGAGATTGCATAGCAGAGTGGTGTGTCTGGCCCGCGATACGTATGCATCGCAACTTGATCGGAAAGGTGATGCTTAGAATCGGCACCGTGATTGCACTTGTAAGACAATGTCGGCTCACAGAGCTATGTAAATACCTAGTGGGGCTTAGCGTTCAGCGTCAATTTGTAATAATGAAAAATACATTCGTGGTCGGCGGCATTTGTAAGTGGAAACTAATTATCGAGTGATTTTCGCCCTCGCTCGAAGTTTCTGGACCGTTTCTCGCCACAACTGGTCTCCCAAAACGCGGAGCACGGCTGGCCGCGCATCTTCCAGGCTGAGTTCGCCCGGCTTGCGTTCGATGACCTGAACCAGATGAACTCCGACGGTCGAGTGTATGACCGGACTGGTCTGGCCGGTCTTCAGAGAGAATGCTGCCTCTGCGACAGGAGCGGGGACATCTCCCTGATAATGAATGAAGCCCACGTCCCCACCACTTTTCGCACTGGGGCTCTGCGAGTGTGTGCTGGCTGCATCGGCGAACTTGAGCTGGCCAGCATCGATCTGTCGACGCAGGTCTGTCAGTAACTGCTCGGCTTCTTTGCGCTGGGGCACAGCCATTCCCGCGGGAGCTGTCCGGACGATCTGACGGATGTGGACTTGAGTCCCGTCGAACTGGTCGCGGTGCTGCTCAAAGTAGGCCCGGATTTCTCTGTCAGTCACCGTGCGATAGACGTGCGCATTCCAATGGACAGTCATGCGTGCGGCTTGACGGATGTCAGCTTCGGTCAACTTCAGCTTACCCAGGACGTTGTCGAACGTATCGCCGCCGCTTTCGATACCTCGGCGGATAAACTCGACCAGGCTATCTACGTCTTCCGCAAGTGGATCGGATCCTTTGGACTCGATCGCCGCTGCGACCAATGTTCGATCAATCACGCGGTCCAGGGCTGCGTCTCGATCAGCGGGTGTGGGGGCTTTGACACCGGAGATCAGCAGTTCCAGATCGACATCCCTCTGCTGGATGGCGGTTTTATTGACAGTCGCGAGGGGGGGCGAGATTTCTTCGCCCCGGCTGATTCCGCTGCCAAGCAGGAAAATCAACACGAGCCCGTGCAAAAATCCTCTGCGCAGAATGCTGAACGCAACCATGCTTCCCCTCCTGGCGATCATGAGACCCAATCGTGTCTCACCGAGATCTGGAGGGGATGGTAATGAATGAAACGAAATCTGTTCAGCCGACTTAGATCGACGGCTCTGAGACAGCCTCGTGATTGAAGACCTGCGAGTCGGACGAAGCGTCAATCTTCATCAGACGCTCGTACAAGGCATCGAGTCTTTTGTGATCAATGCTGGCGTAGACGGTATCGGATTTGTTGGGGTCGAATTCAGCCAGCTTCTCTTCCGGGTGATCCGATCCGGGATGGCTCATCGACAAGACATGCCGTTCGAGGCGGCTTTGAACCTGAACCTGTTCGACTTGGGCTTCTTCTTCCTCGCGACGCGAACTGGTGAACTCCAGTGCGATGAACGCCAGGAAACCGGCGAGTCCACAGTCAAGCACATACGGTGACAGGCTTTCTGAAACCGTTTTACCGACGGTGAGCCCAATCAGGAACCCACTAAGGATCAATATGGTCGATGTGCTGACCACGTGGTGCTCGCGTTTTTTCCTCATGATGATTTGCCCATTCCTCTAGCTGAGAAGGACTCTCTCTGTTTCTGTATTGCGACCTTGACCGGCAAACGTAGGTCACAGCTGCCTCGCCGTCAAAAATAAACCGGGGAGTGATTCGTAACTGTCTCGATTCGCTAATTCGAGAACTGCGGGTTACAACACTTGTTCCAGATCGTCCGATTTTAACGGGCGAGAATTCCTGCGTGAGACCTGGAACAGATCGTGAATTCCGGCCCCGAACAGCGTGAACAACTGCTGAGTGAAGTGTTTCAGACGCTTCTGGCTCAAACTGAGCGGGGGCAATCCATCGACTGGGACAAAGTTGGATCCGATTACCCCGAACTGGTGCAGGATCTCCGGGAACTGATCGGGGCAGCGCAGTTGGCCCACGTGTTGGGGACAGGCTCGACGGCCTTGCTTTCGAATCCGGTGGGCGATGCCAAACCCGCCTTCGATCGGATGTTGCGAGAATTCGCGGACTATGAAGAACTCGTTGAAATTGGCCGTGGCGGGATGGGGATCGTCTACCGGGCCCATCAGCGCAGCCTGAATCGTGATGTCGCCCTGAAGATGATGGTTCGCGGAGTTTTCGCGTCTCCGGATGATCTCCGGCGATTTCAAACCGAGGCGGAGTCCGCGGCTAAACTGACTCATCCCCATATCGTGCCCGTCTTTGAGGTCGGCGAGCAGTCGGGGCTCCCTTACTTCAGTATGCAACTGATTGAGGGAGAAACGCTGGCCCAGCGAATCAGCCGCAGCCCCCTGCCCCCGCGCGAGGCTGCGCGATTGCTGATCCCGGTTTGCCGTGCGATCGCCTATGCGCATCGAAACGGGATACTGCATCGGGATATGAAGCCGTCCAACATCCTGCTTGATCAGGCGGGGCATCCGTATGTGACGGACTTTGGCCTGGCACGAATCGTTCGTGAGAACGAACTGTCGCTGTCACCGTTGTCGGTGGGATCATCCGAAGGCAATCGGTCCATTGAGGCCTTTCGCTCGATGACTCGCACCGGGGCGATCATCGGGACCCCCGGGTACATGGCTCCCGAGCAGGCGATCGGAGACCCCAGCCAGATTGGCCCGGCAACCGATATCTACAGCCTCGGGGCGGTGCTGTTTGCGATGCTGACGGGACGCTCGCCGTTCCAGTGTGCTTCGCCCGCTGATGCGGTCATCATGGCACTGGAGCACGAGCCACCTCCGCCTCGCCTGCTGAATCCGGCGATTGATGTCGACCTGGAGATGATCGTCCTCAAGGCCCTGCAGAAGCCCGCTGATCTGCGGTATGTCACCGCCGATGATTTTGCGGATGACCTGCAGGCCTTCCTGAGCAATGAGCCGGTGGCGGCGCGGTCATCGCGGCTGGCGGATGTGTTGAGCCGGGCATTTCGGCCTACCCATCATGCGGGCATCCTGCGGAACTGGGGCGTGCTATGGATGTGGCACTCGCTGGTGTTGCTGGTGTTATGCCTGACCACGAATTACATGCAGTATCGGGACGTGACTTCGCGGCTGCCGTATGTTGCGTTGTGGACGATCGGACTGGGGACATGGGGCCTGGCGTTCTGGAGCATGCGACACCGGGCCGGTCCGGTGACGTTTGTCGAACGTCAGATTGCTCACTTGTGGGCGGCCAGCATGGCGTCCTCG
>CANJZR010000230.1 GCA_947479075.1 Planctomycetaceae bacterium | reverse complement strand
TTGAGGCCTGGAAAGAGTTACTGGATCCCGCGAAGAAGTTGTACTTCGTCACGGGCGAAGAGCATCTGGAAGACTATATGAACGTAAACTACCTGCGCGATACTGCCATACAAGCGGGTTGGAGCACAGAGTATCTCGACATCGACAAGATGTGCTGGGATTCGCATCGCAAACGATTTCTCGATCAAAAGCATCAGTCCATCGAGTGTTGCTTCAAACTCTATCCCTGGGAGTGGATGTTCAGTGAACCGTTTGGCCAGAATCTGCTGGCCGCACCGACCCGGTGGCTGGAAGCTCCTTGGAAGGCAGTGCTCAGTAACAAAGCGATCCTCGTGATCTTGTCTGAGATGTTTCCCGGGCACCCCAATCTCCTGCAGGCCTCTTATGAGCCATTACCGGGGGACTACGTGATGAAACCGGTTCATAGTCGTGAGGGAGCCAATGTGCGTTTGATCCATTCGGGCCGTGTGCTCGAAGACCGCGATGGTCCGTACGATGGTCCGGTGATCTACCAGGAGATGGCTCTGTTGCCAGACTTCGACGGATTTCATCCCTGCATCGGCAGCTGGCTTGTGAATGGATGGGCGAGTGGCCTCGGCATCCGTGAAGACTCCAGTTGGATTACGGGCAACCTCAGTCGATTCGTACCGCATGCGTTCTTGTAGGCTGAGATGCGAGTGTCACGCGATCAACTGCAATCAGGGCGGACACGTCCGGTGAACGCTAGTTGTCAGACGGAGCGGGGCCACTGCCGCCGCCGCTGGCGGAACCGGCCTGGAAGCGGAAGCCGTCGGGGCCGAGGATGTTGGTCAGCTCCTGCTTGAGTTCAGGAACAGCGGAGACCGTGGCGGAGGTCGTCAGGAAGGCCTTGAGCGGTGTGCGGGTGACAACAGCTGTGGTTCCGTTGGTGTGACCGTTCTCGTGATGGCCGTTGGTGCTGTGGCCATTGCCGTTCCCGTTGGTGCCGTTTGCGGAGGACTTCTCCTCCCAGGTATCGATGACGAGAATCACCGGAGTCTTGCCCGGATGACGCAACAACAGGTCGCGGACGCGCGTCATGTCGCTCTCGTTGTGGAAGCCTCGGCGGAACTTGATGAGGACTTGTTTGGTGAATTCCTTTTCGGCCTGCTCCAGTGTCATCAGCTTATTGATGATGACGTTCGGTTCGCGGCTACGGGCGTCGACGCGGCCACGGATCAGGATCATGGCGTCCTTCTTGACCTTCTCTCCGTGATTGGCGAAGTCATCGGGCCACATGATGCAGCGGACGACGCCGGTGGAGTCTTCCAGGTCGAAGTTCACGTAGCGGCTGTTCCCGTTGCGGCTCGGTTTCTTCGTCACTGCGGGTTTGATGGCTCCGACCATCCCGCCCAGAATGACTTCCTTGCCGTCGTCGAGATCGCGGAGGTCCCGCACCTGATGCTGTGTGTATGCACTCAGCTGATTTGAGAACTCGGTGAGCGGGTGCGAGGTCAGGTAGAAGCCGAGGACTTCTTTTTCCAGAGCCAGCTTCTGCCCGTGCGGAATGTCATCTGCCGGTGGCAGTGCGATCTCCAGTTCCGCTTGTGGTTCGGCACCGGCTTTGGGGGCAGAATCGAAGAGGTTGCGTTGGCCCTTAGCCTTGTCGCGGAAACGATTGGCTGCTGCCTGTACCGCACGGTCGAGAGCTGCGAGGTGTTGTGCGCGATTGGGGCCAAGGCAGTCGAGACCGCCCGCCTTGATGAGGATTTCGAGTGAGCCTTTCTGCAGGACCTTGGGGTCAATGCGTTCGGTCAGGTCGAAGATGCTCTTGAAGGGGCCGTTCTTCTGCCGTTCTTCCATGATGGCCCGCACGGGGGCGTCACCGACGCCGCGGATCGCACCGAGTCCGAAGGCGACCTTGCGGAAGAGGCGTTTGGGGGCGGATGGTGGATCAGCGGTGGTCGCTGGCTGCTCACTCTCTGCAGCTGGCTGGCGAGTCTTTTTTCCCTTCTGGCCCTTGGCTTTCGGTTCCGGGGCCTGGGCTTCCTCTAATTCCTCGACCACCGTGAACTCGACATCGCTGAGGTTCACATTGGGCGGGAGGAGTTCCAGCTGCATACGGCGTGCGTCGTCGGCGTGTTCCGCGATGCGTTCGCTGCTTTCCATTTCGCACGAGAGCAGAGCCGCCATGAACTCGCCGGGGTAGTGGGCCTTGAGATAGGCTGTCTGGTAAGCGATAGCCCCGTACGCGGTACTGTGTGATTTATTGAAGCCGTAACCGGCGAACTTGTCGATCAGGCCGAAGAGTTCGGCCGCCTGTTCAGCAGACATACCGTTCTTCTGGGCACCATCGAGGAAGTCGCCCTTGTACTTCTCGATCTCGGAGAGTTTCTTCTTCGAGATGGCCTTAATGCATTTGTAGGAGGACGCGAGCTCGATACCGCCGAGGCGGTTCAAGATGCGCATGACCTGTTCCTGATACACCATCACGCCGTAGGTCTCGGCCAGGACCGGGTCGACGATCGGATGAATCTTGGTGACTGCCTGCCGTCCGTTTTTGCACTCCACGTAGGTCGTGACCATGCCGCCTTCGAGCGGACCGGGGCGATAGAGAGCGGAGGTGGCGATGATGTCCTCGAACTTGTCGGGACGCATCTTCGTGAGCAGGTCACGCATTCCGCCCGACTCAAGCTGGAAGATTCCTTTTGTTTCGCCGCGCTGCAGGAGGGCAAATGTTTCCTTGTCGTCGAGAGGCAGGTCTTTGGGGACGATGTCGATGCCGCGGTGTCGTTTCACGTTCTTGACCGCGCGGTCGAGAATGGTGAGGTTGCGGAGGCCGAGGAAGTCCATCTTGAGTAGACCGGCCTTCTCGACTTCAGTCCACTGCGTGAGCACGTCCTCCTTGCCCGAAATCTTCTGCAGGGGCACGTACTCGACCAACGGTCGGTCGGCGATCACGACCCCTGCGGCGTGGGTGCCCGCGCTCTTGGCCAGCCCTTCGAGGGCCATCGAGAAATCGAGGACCTCTTTGATCTGGGGGTCTTTGTCGTACTCTCCCTTGAGTTCGGGGCTCTTTTCGAGAGCGTCCTTGAGCTTGATGTTCAGTTCTTCGGGAATCATCTTCGCGATGACATCAGCCCGTTTGAGGTCGACGCCAAGTGCGCGGCAGACATCGCGCACCGCAGCCTTGGCCTTCAGTGTGCCGAAGGTTCCGATCTGGGCCACGTTGGCGTAACCGTACTTCTCCTTCACGTACTGGATGACCAGTTCGCGGCGTTCCTGGCAGAAGTCGATGTCGATATCGGGCGCTTCGGTTCGATTGGGGTCGAGGAAGCGTTCGAACAGCAGGTCGTACTTGATCGGGCAGACATCCGACAGGCCAAGCACGTAGGCCACGATGGCGCCGCAGGCTGAACCTCTGGCGGAGCAGGGGATGCCCTTGTCGCGGGCGAAGCGGGCGAAGTCCCAGACAATCAGGAAGTAGCTGGCGAAACCCATCTTCTCGATGACGCCGAGTTCGAAGTTAAGGCGATCGAGGTATTTTTGCTCCGGGTTTTCGCCGTACCGCCATTTCAGCCCTTCCGTGGCGACTTCACGCAGGTATTGAGCGTCGGTCTGGCCGGGAGGAGGGGCGAACACCGGGAAGTGCCGCGTCGTCAGGTCGAGATCGATGTCGACGCGGTTGGCGATCTCCTGTGAGCGGGCGACCGCTTCGGCCATCCTGGGGAAGGCGGCGTACATCTGCTCGGGGGAACGGATGAAGAGCTGATCGGTGTCGATCTTCATCCGCTTCTCGTCGCTGCGAACCGACTTGGTATTCACGCAGAGCAGCACGTCGTGCATCGCGGAGTCGGTCTGGCAGAGGTAGTGCGCATCGTTGGTGGCGACGAGTGGCAGACCCATGCGATTGGCGAGCAGTGTGGTGGCCTCGGCACAAGACTGCTGGATCTCGACCCCGCCGTCCTGAATCTCCATGTAGAAGCGATCACCGAAGAGGTTGGAGAACCAGTGGACCAGGCTCTCGGCCTTTTCCTTCTCGTCAGCCAGCAGCAGTCGCGACAGTTCGCTCGAAGCACAGCCCGACAGGCAGATGATCCCTTCGTGGTGGGCGGCCAGCAGCTCTTTATCGATACGCGGACGGTAGTAGTAGCCTTCGAGGTAGGCTGCCGACGACATCTTGATGAGGTTCTGAAACCCCTTGCGATTCATCGCCAGCAAGGTCAGATGGTACGCCGCATCCTTCATGCGCGAGGCTGTGCGGTCGGTGCGATGACCCGGAGCGATGTAGGCCTCATAGCCGAGGATGGGGTTCACGCCCGCGTCTTTGGCCTTCTGGTAGAACTCCAGTGCCCCATAGAGATTGCCGTGGTCGGTGATCGCACATGAATTCATCCCGAGCTCTTTGACCTTCTTGATCAGGTCGGGAATCTTGCTGGCGCCGTCGAGCAGCGAATAGTGCGTATGGCAGTGCAGGTGGGCGAACGGACGGGTTTCACTCATGATCTGTTGCCAGTGCTTCGTGCAGGTTCATCAGGACCGGGGAAGGTCCGAGGGGCGATGAGTGGGTATTGTCCCCGTTCGCCGACTGAGACTCAAGCAGGGGGGAAGCGGTTTATCGTTGATTGTTTATGAGGGACGTCAGGTTTGATGTGCTATTCAATGCAAAACGGCTTGTGACCCAGAGGATCACAAGCCGTTAAGTTTTCCCGGTAGGGACAAGAACTACTTAGCAGCTGGTGGCTCTGGTGCGTTAGCAGGAGCAGCGGCAGCTGGAGCTGCTGCGGCACATGCGCTGCAAGCAGGAGCGGCGCAGCTGGTGCAGCCGTTTCCGCAAGGAGCAGCACAAGCAGGAGCAGCGCCGCAGCCATTGCCGCAAGGAGCTGCACATGCAGGAGCAGCAGCACAGCCGCCGCAAGGAGCTGCACAGCTAGGAGCTGCACACGAAGGAGCACAGCACTTGGTGCGGGTGCGTGGAGCACGGCAGCACTTCTTGCAGCGAGCCTGTGCGTCGCCAGCGACCAGGACGAGTGCCAGCAGAGCACCAAACACAAACATCAACTTACGAACCATTTCGAACTCCTCGCTCGACCTCGGAAGATCCATCAGTTGCAGGGTGGCTCCGAGAATGCCCAACAAAGTTCCCTGCAACACTCCCCCCGGTTCGAATTGGTGTCTACGCAGACATTCCAGGTGGAAGCAACGTGACTCAAATTAGCGATTGAGTGAGTTCTGTCAAATGAGGCAGCTTTGCCGGTAATACAATTTAAGCAATTTCTTGGAACTCATTTGCGACGCTCAAGAGGGGGAATCTGCCTTGTTGGCGCGCTAAAGTGCTTGTTGCTTGTGCGAAACATCCGTATAAGCTGATGTAATGATTGCCGGGGAGAGGCAAGCGGCTGGGGAGTGATCTTCGGTCGTATGGTGCTGGGCCATGACAGCTTTCCCGTGAGGCCAGAATGCCGTCTGTGATCAACCGTACCCATTTCGACAGCATTGTCGAGTATGGTCACCACGAAGCCTGTTTGCATAAATACAACCGCTCTCACAAGGCTCGGTGTGACCTCGGCTCGCGGGCGTACGCCGAGTGGTTTCAGCAGTACTGGGTGGTCTTCTGCCATCATCGCTGGGTGCAGTACCTGTATGCAGAGCGGGAATTTCCTGAATTCCGCCAGCCGAAGTACCATGGTCGAATTCGACGGGATACGAAAGGGCGGGTCTGGGCAGCGGGAGAGGAACTTTGCCCCCGAACCGTGGCGTTTGTTCAACGCATGTTTTTGCGTGAGAATCGCCCTTGGGAGATGCTGACCTTCGTCAACAATCGCCGGGAGATTGGCCAGCTGGGCTACGACTATCAAGAAGTGCGAAAGGTCCTGATCGAATTCGGAATCAATGAGTGCCGCTTGAATTGGCGGGATTTCTTTGCTGTCGAAGAATGTCAGGTCAAGGCCGAGTACCGACGCTTGTTTGGAGTACGGGCGTAGTTTGATTTCGCCTCCATCCGGCTCCCCCGCTGTCGGCTGATCCCATATGATCGCCGTGACTTTCCGGATTTGATCGAAGGCGGTTGGTGTCTCGATGTGCCTGCAGCGACGTTCTGCCCTGATTCTGTTCGCAGTGGCGTGGTCGCTTCGGATCGCAGCGGTCTTGATGATCCACTATTACCTGCAGCACATGGCGGTTCCCCCCCGGCAGTTCGTGATCGAAGGGGACGCCGACGGATACTGGCAGCTGGCTCATCGGATCGTGGAGGGGAAGCCCTATGAGATCTATACGCCTCCGAGGCAGGTCCTCCGCATGCCGGGCTTTCCGCTGATTCTGGCGGTGTCGATCCGTCTCTTTGGTGACAGCCTGCTGGCGGCACGGCTGGTGCTCGCGACGATCGGTGCTCTGGGATGCGTGGGAGTTTATCAGCTGGGGCTGCGACTCGTCGGCCAACGTGTCGGTTTCATCGCGGGGGGGCTGGCAGCGATTTCGCCGGTCTTTGTGGGTTTCAGCGCCATTGAGTTAACAG
>CANJZR010000229.1 GCA_947479075.1 Planctomycetaceae bacterium | reverse complement strand
GTGAACACACTGTCCGCATGGACAAAGATGATGTCCGAATTCGGGATGGCAGCCTGGGCTTCGTCGATGTACTGGAACGGTGTTTCCACTGTTCCATTGCCCGCTGGAGCCGGATAATTGGCTGGAGGCGGCGAAGGTACGTTTCGGACATGGTTGACGTAATAGGCATTGCCAGTGTTCGGGTTGATGGCAGTCACGCCCGTGGTAACGATGGCCGAATTTCGCGCGACCACGTTTCGATTTCTGCGGACCCATTGAGCAATTCGATTGAACTGACTGGCTCCGAACCGTGGGCGAGATTCCAGATTGTGCCAGTAGTTCACGTCCGCAGCAATGACCAGTTTTGTGTCAAACACCGGATCTTGTGTCAGTTCGCTGTAGACATGGACCACGCGGTCCAGGAAGTCTCCATCAACGCGGAGCTTGAATCCATCCACACCTTGAATATTCAGACCAGGAGTGAACAGGCGGTAGTAACCCGCCGATGCCTCCAGGTTCATCGATTGAGACACTTCACCCGGAACAGGCACAGTCACCATGACATCAACCATGTCGGACGATGTCGCGAAGTTTTCCTGGCTGCTGTAAGTAATATTGTGACCGGTAAACACAGCGGAGTTCGGAACGACGAAGGTCCCCAGCGAACTCGTCCTGTTGCCAATCCCGGTATACCAGTTCGAGCGGATGTCCATCCACTGCGAAAACAATTCGAGCGACAGTCCCAGCTGTTCAAACGGAACCCCGCGAGAATCGTCTCTGTCGTACCAGCCCGAGGCCCCCAGCACCATGTCCGTTCGCTGGAAGTACTGGCGAAGACCCAGACCGGCACTTCCCCCCATCTTCCCTGCGTCGGTCAAGAACAGTCGACCATCTCCGAACAGATAGGTGTCCTCCACAAACATGTAGGGGGACAAATCGAAGTAGGTGATCGAGTCCTCGCGCTCGATTGTTTCTCCGGCGATGTATCCGATGCGTCCGAGCATTCCCATGCCCCCCACACCGGTGTCCTCGGGCTCGGGACTCCCGAAGATGTTGCTCTGGGGGAATCCGCTGGCCGAGGCACTCGCCTGGGACGGAGAAGCCCCCGGAGAGGGCTCGATCGCCATGCCTGGCGATTGCTGTGCCTGTACGGCGGAACCGCCCCAGACGGACACCAGCAGTGCCAATGAGCACAGCCAACGTCGGGGTGAGGTCCGGAGACGGGAGAGGTTCACTCGGGAGAGGATCATCCATGCACCTCGTGAGATGCCGCAATTAGTGCTGCCATCGAGAATTCGAAGGCACATCAGTCGCCATCTTGGCGACCGAACGCGTCTCGATCAGGGTTTCCGTCTGCTCCGCTGAACTTCAGCTGAGCGGGTTTCCACCGCAATCAGGACACGGAAGTCGACTGTTCAGAACACTGCAAGAACTGCCTCAGTCGACCTGTTTCCGGGCGTGAGGACGAATCCACACACCGTCCGCAGCGCAGACACCGCCTGCCCATGGACCAAGCCGACAATAGGTGAAGGAAATTGAGCCTGAAAGACAGAATCCCTTAAATAAACAGCTCGAATTCGCCGCAAATCAGGCGAAAAAGCGGACGATTCCAACGTCAGAATTGACGAGGCACCACCACTGCCACACGCCAAAAAACCACACACAAAATCAACCGCAACGCGAAACAAAACAAAGACTTACACCAAACAGACAGAAAGACAACAGAGCCTTCATTCGAGTCCTAATCCGCCTTCAAGCAACACTTCACATTCCCCTCTTTCACCTGCTCAAATGAGTTTGAGAGGCAGGTCGGCGTCCGGCAGCTTCGGCCAGTTCGACTGGGCATCTCCCGGCAGAAATTGCGGGTTCAAGAAGGAACTGGAGCGACTGAACCGACCGCATGCCCATCGCTTGCCGTTCCCGGCGCGATCCTTCAATCTACTTCCAACTCAACGCCCTCCCCCTGGATTCACAGATCACACCATGTTGAAACGTCCCCTGGGTCAAACTGGCCTGGAACTTCCCGTCCTGTCGTTCGGTGCCTCATCCCTGGGGCAGGAGTTCCGGAAGGTCGACATCAACGAAGCCCTCAAAAGTGTTCCCACGGCTCTCGAGTGCGGGTTGAACTTCATCGATACGTCGCCGTTCTACGGACGCGGGATGTCGGAGGTCCTGCTGGGGGTGGCTCTACGGGGAATTCCACGCGACAGCTACATCCTGGGCACCAAGCTGGGACGCTACAGCGGCAAACACTTCGATTTCTCGGCCCGTCGTGTGGCGGAGAGCGTCGATATCAGCCTGGAGCGGATGGGGGTCGAGTACGTCGACATCATGCTCTGCCACGATCTGGAGTTCGTGGAGATGTCCCAGATCGTCGAAGAGACACTTCCCGCCCTCCGCGAGCAGCAGCGGCTCGGCAAAGTGAAGTTCGTTGGCGTCAGCGGCTACCCCATGAAGATGTTCCGGTACGTCCTCGACCGCGCCCCGCTCGATGTCGTGCTGTCGTACAACCACTACACACTCCAGAACACGATGTTTGGAGACCTGATCCCGTACCTCAAAGAGAAGCGAGTCGGGATTATGAACGCCGCTCCGTTCTCTGCCCGCCTGCTCACGAACGACCCGCTCCCTCCTTGGCACAAAGCGACTCCGCTCGTTCGGGAAACCGCGCAGAAGGCCTCGAAATTCTGCCAGGATCAAGGTGTCGATATCGCCCAGCTGGCCCTGCAGTTCTCGATCGCTAACCCCGATATCACTACGTGCGTCACTGGCAGCGCCAACCCTGCCCGGATCCGGCAGTGGGCCGAGTGGGCCCAAAAACCACTCGACACCCAGCTGCTGACCGACGTGCAGAAGATCCTGGCGCCGATCCATAACTGGTACTACACCGAAGGCCGCCCCGAAAACAACGACCCACCCGTATAAGTGTGTGTAATTTCACGCAGCTGACTGGAGACTGACTGTTCCGGGAGGGCGAAGCTCCTGCTGAGCCGCAAGGTCAGTGTTGAATGATTATGGAATTGTGCCGAAGCGAGAGATTCGAAGCGGGACAGAGATCTCTATCCCACGAGATCTGCGCACCAAGCGGTACAGACATTCTTGCCTGCACTGTTATCAAAGTTCCAATATCCAGCGATCACGGCTCAGCAGGAGCTTCGCCCTCCCAAAAACGCCGCCATTCATCTGACTGCTGATTACCAAACGACCTCAACTTGTTGCAGGAGATGCTTCTCCCCCGTGCAGCAGAGGTGCCACATGCCCCGCAACGAACTGTGGCACTGCCACGGACAGGTGACCGCCCCAGTGCCCGGTCTTCAACATGTGCCACTGATACGGCACATTTCTCAGCTGGGCCTTGTTCGAGACAATTGAGTCCTGCACGACATGCTTCGAGAAGCCGACATTCCCGGCCGAGATGCAGTGCCGCCCCTCCGTGGTCCCGCACAGCAGCGTCCCGATCCCGAGGAACAGAAGATCGCCGTGTGAGCAGAAGTTCCAGATCCCGCATTCGGTCCGCGATACAGCCTGCCGCATCGGGTACTTGGGGGAGAGCGCCGGAACAAGCATGACGCCGCTCGTGATCTTGCGGCCGGCTTCGAGAGTCTCCAGCGTGTAAGCGATCATCGCTCCGCCACCCGAGTGTCCGACAAGATGCACCGGACGCTTCGGGTATTCGTTCTGATACGCCGCAATCTTGGCAGCCACCAGTGTCGCCTGCTCCGTATGCCGCCGACGCGACCTCAAACTCCACAGCTGCCACGGCGGACCGTATGTCCAGTCGTAGATCTCGATCCCGTAGTCGACACCGCCCTGTGCCAATCCGCGTGCAATACTGCGGTTGAGATAGCTCCGCCCCTCAATCCCGGGCAGCACAATCACCAGCCCCCGGCTAAGCCGATCGGGGGTGTTGAGTTCTGAAAGCGGGTTGTTGATCGTCACGCCGAGGCTTCCTGCTTATGCGCAAACCAGATGGGGATGATTCTACGTCCCAGCCAATGCCATCCCAAACCCAACGGGATCGCAACCAATGGTCCTAGCCAGGGGTGAAAAAAGACGGACAGGGACAGGAGGACAGCAACCATCATGGACAGAGTCATTACCAGCCCAATCCCTGTCACCAGCCCCCGCAATGAAAACGGAACGAGGGGCGAGAGCACAATAAATGGACCACTGCAGAGCAAAATCACCGCGAAACCTGCGTAAGCGGGAGCCAGCTTCATCGGAGAATGCCACAGAGCGATCCCCAGACACATCGCCAGAAGACAAAAATCGGGCCACATCATTTTCCGAACCCCACGCCTCCACCCATCATAGAGATCCATGTAACCTAATGGCGTCATCATCAGAGTCGTGAGGGTTTGTAATTTCAGTTCGGCCAGGAAATTGGCTCCTACCAAAGAGTGTGAAATAAAGATCAAGCAGAATGTCAGCATAAATGAAATGGTGATCAGGAAATCTCTGGGGGGGTTCTGCACGCTGCTCAGGTAGCTGACAGAAAACGCAGCAAATCCAATCAGAATGACTGATCGCACAATGATCTGCACACGTCCATGGTTGTGAACGTAATATGCCTGCCAGGCCAGCGCATCGTCCCAGACCGGTCGACTCGGACGGGTGGTCGACTTCGATCCCCAGAACTTCAAAGACGACCGATTCAGGTTTGCGGGAACGTCTGCGTCATCCATTTGGGTGAAGTAGGTTCTCCCCCAAATCCAGAGACTCAACAGAGAGATCCCCGATTGGACGATCAACGGCATCAGCAGAAAACTGGATGCATTGGGCGTCTGGATCAATTCTCGAACACAAGATACCGCACTCAAGCATCGCAGACTTTCCACCCCACCGCTGAGAGCCTGCGGCACAGGGATTGAGGTCCACGTCTGGACCGCAAATATCACTCCCGCAGGGAGCCACAGGACGAGTTCCACGAGAACGACCAGTGCCCCGATGACTGGTGCGACACCGCGAGTGGCTGCATGGCTGGCCAGGGGCAACCCAAAACACAGTGTCATCACAAAGCCCCCCAGCAAGAGAGCTTCAATCTGCAAAATCTGTGGCCAGGTGGTCCCGCCCAGATGTCTGGCCAAACACAGAATCGGCACATGGACGAGCCACACACGCAGAAACGTCGTGGCAGCCAGCAGTAACTGCGAGACGATTGCGGAGTCTGCAGACACCCCCGAAAGCCATAAGAGACTCACCGCTCCCGATGTTCGGCTTCCGGCCGCATCACCCGCCAGTCGAACAGCCAGCAACACAGCCATCGCGGCATGCACGACCGTCATGGCTCGCAACAGCAGGAGACCCGCGATGCGAGGGTCCTCCTCCTTGATATGCGACAGAATGGACAACGCGAACCCGGCGTACAGCAACTGGATCACCAGCGTGTCAATACGACGGGACTCGCGGCGAAGCTGTGAGGCAAACAAGAGGAGCGCACGGGACAGCATCGCTCGATCTTACTCAGTACGACAACGGGCACAACAAGGATTTGTGCGATCCATCCCGAACCGCACGTTGCGGCCCCACATGGTAAGTCGCAGAGACAGACACTTCGTCAGGCGGGATATTACAGATCCTGTCCCGTCAGGCGGGCGATCTCGTAGACATCCTTGTCGCCGCGGCCCGACAGACACACAACGATGACATCGTCGGGAGACCGCTTCTTCGCGTTCTCGATCGCCTGAGCAATGGCGTGCGAACTTTCGATCGCGGGGAGGATACCTTCCTGGCGGGCGACCAGCTGGTAGGTGGCGAGGGCCTCACCATCTTCCATCGCGGTGTAGGTTACGCGGCCCGTGTCCTTCCAGTAGCTGTGCTCCGGGCCGACGCCGGGGTAGTCGAGACCAGCGGAGATCGAGTGGACATCCATGGTCTGGCCATCGTGATCCTGCAGCACGTAGCTGTAGCTACCGTGCAGGATACCCTTCACGCCGTAGGAGAGCGGGCTGGCATGGTCGCCGGGGTTCGGCCCACGGCCCCCCGCTTCGACACCGACAAGCGAAACGGTCCGGTCTTCGACGAACGGATAGAAAATCCCCGCCGAGTTGGAGCCGCCACCGACGCAGGCGATCACCTCATCGGGCAACCGACCCAGCTGGTCGAGGCACTGCTGACGACATTCTTTCCCGATGACCGACTGGAAGTCACGCACGATCATCGGGAAGGGGTGCGGCCCCACGACCGAACCGAGGATGTAGTGCGTGTCCTCCACGCTGGCCATCCAGTCACGCATCGCTTCATTGATCGCATCCCGCAGCGTCCGCGAACCACTGGTCACCGGGCGGACTTCAGCCCCCATCATTTTCATGATGAAGACATTGAGCTTCTGACGGCGGATGTCCTCCTCGCCCATGTAGACCACACAGGGGAGTCCGAACCTGGCACAAGCGGTGGCCGTTGCGACGCCGTGCTGCCCGGCTCCCGTCTCAGCGATGACACGTGTCTTGCCCATCCGCTTGGTCAGCAAGACCTGGCCGATGGTGTTGTTGATCTTGTGAGCCCCGGTGAGGTTGAGATC
>CANJZR010000228.1 GCA_947479075.1 Planctomycetaceae bacterium | reverse complement strand
ATGGGACAGCGTTCCCTGGACTTCTGGCGAGAGACCTTCGCGGATTTTCTTAGCCAGTAACTGCTGGGCGAGCAGTTCTTCGGAGGGCTTCTCCAGTGGGGCCGCACTCAGGTCGAGCTGTTCGGCGAGATAGGCGGGTTGCAGCAGGTCCTTGGGCTTCATCGTCGAGGATTCGACGAGCAGACACGGGACGAGTGCGACAATCAGGAACGATGTCACTTTGGGGGCAATCGCTCCCCCGACGCGACCACCCAGGGCGATCACGCTGCTCACAAAGGCCCGCACGCTGAACGGAGCCCATTTTCCCACCACGGCGGCACACGTCGGATACGCACCGGCCTGCCCTAATCCCGCAGCTGCGCGGACGAGGAATAGACCGACGAACCCGGTCACGACTCCCATCGACGCAGTGAAGCCCGACCAGACAAGAATGTAAATCGTCAGCATGATCCGCGAGCCGTACTGGCTGGACAGCCATCCTGAAGGGACCTGCCCCAGTGCATACGCGAAGAAGAACGCCGAGTAGCACCAGCTGAGCTGCGAGACGCTGAGCCCGAGATCCTCGCGAACATACTGTTCGGCATAGGTCATCGTGAATCGGTGCAGGTAGAGCAGGACCGAGGCCACGAAAGCTGTGCTGAGCACGTAATACCGAACATGGGTGGGGCGAGTCAGCGACTCGTCCGGCTGGGCGCGCAGAACATCTTGCTCTGACATCAACAACTCCTGAAGAAATAGGCTGGAGCGGCGGGTACATGGTGAAGAGTTGAGGGGAGAAAAGAAAGGATGCCATGTGAGGAGTTGTCAGTCGTCGGTTTTCAGTGGTCAGTCGAAAGCCAGCTTCGCTGACTGCGTGCTCTTGGTCCTCGGTGACCCCATCACTCTCTGAACGAATGTTTCCTCCACCCTGCCCATCTGTCATACTGAGGATTAAGACGTTAGGCTGGTCGTTGGCGATTTGATCCGCATGTCCAGGTGATCGATATGTCGCAGTTTGCTCCTCCCCCTCAGACTCGCCGCGAGGCACTATTGCGCGGCGGTGCCGGATTTGGGGCCGTGGCACTGGCGGGGATGTTGGGAGGCGACCGATCGTTACTGGGCGGCGAAGGCTCGCCGTTTGCCGCCCGTGTTTCGCAAGCTGTGGCGCGGGCGAAGAGCGTGATCTATCTGTTCATGGAGGGTGGCCCCAGTCAGATGGACAGCTTCGATCCCAAGCCGAAGCTCAATGAGCTGGCGGGTAAGCCGCTGCCATCAGGGTACAAGAAGGTCATCACTGCAATGGGCGAGGCCAACGCCCCGCTGTTGGAATCGCGTCGCCAGTGGAAGCAATACGGTGAGGCGGGGACCTGGGTCAGTGACTGGTTGCCCTATACCGCTCAGTGCGTTGACGACATCGCGGTGATTCGGTCGTGCTGGACGAATGCGATCAACCACTCGGGCGGCGTGTGCCAGATGAACACCGGCTCACCGATCGCCGGACGGCCGTGCCTCGGTTCGTGGGTGACGTATGGGCTCGGGACCGAGAATGAGAACCTGCCCTCGTTCGTCGTGATGACCGACTCGAACACGCCGACCATTAACGGTCCTCGCAATTGGAGTGCGGGGTTCATGCCCGCGGTGTACCAGGGGACGCGGCTGGAGTTTGGCCAGGAGCCGATCCGGAATCTCAAAACGCCAAAGGGCGTGACTGAGGAGGCCCAACGGGCCAAACTGGAACTGCTGAACTCGATGAATCAGGAGCACGCCCTGCCCCGCCGGTTCCAGTCAGAACTCGATGCCCGGATCGGCTCCTATGAACTGGCATTCCGGATGCAAGCCCACGCCCCCGAGGCAGTGAACTTTGCGGTCGAGACCGCGGAAACACAACAGCTATACGGCCTGGATGAGAAGCACACGGAGACGTTCGGTCGCATGTGCCTGCTGTCGCGTCGGCTGGTGGAGCGCGGAGTGCGGTTTATTCAGCTGTGGCATGGGGCTGGGAGTAAGTGGGACGCCCACACTGGTATCGAAAAGAACCACACCGAGCAGTTTGCCAGCTCCGACAAACCGGTCGCGGGGTTGCTGAAGGATCTCAAGCGGCGCGGCCTGCTCGATTCTACGCTCGTTATCTGGGGCGGAGAGTTTGGCCGGACTCCGATGAGCGAAAAGGGAGATGGCCGCGACCACAACCCGACCGGCTTCACGATGTGGATGGCGGGCGGCGGTGTCCAGGGGGGCCAGACAATCGGTTCGACCGATGATCTGGGATTCCATGCCATCGAAAACCGGTTGCACGTTCACGATCTGCATGCAACGGTGCTTTATCTGCTTGGTCTCGACAATATGCAGCTGACCTATTTGCATAAGGGGCGGCCAGAGCGGCCGACGCAGAATGAGGGCGCGGCGTACAAGCTGATTACGGGCCGTGAGCTGGGATAGTTACGTGACCTGAGTCTGACTGGCATCACTCTCGTGAAAGCGTAAGACAATGGCCTGGATCCTCACCAAGTACACACTGACCGCTGCGATGGTGGTGTTGATCTCGGAACTGGCCAAACGGAGCGATAAGCTTGGGGGCTTCATCGCGGCGTTGCCGCTGGTCACGCTGTTGTCGCTGACATGGCTCTATGTCGAAAAACAGCCGGACCAGAAGATTGCGAATCACGCGTGGTACACGTTCTGGTATGTGGTCCCCACGCTGCCGATGTTTTTGGCCTTTCCCAGTCTGCTCCCACGTTGGGGGTTCTGGGGCACGATGGCGGCCAGCGTGGTGATCACGTTGGTCTGCTTCTGGCTCTTTGCCATCGTGGTGAAGAGGTTCGGGATTGATCTGCTGCCGTAACTTCCCCGCATCGGTTTATTCGTCCGGGCGAGACAGGGTCAACTTGATCCCCTTCATCGGATTGACCTTGAGCAACAACTCGACTCGTGAGTGGACGTTGTATGCCGCGTAGATTTTCCGGATGTGATTGTGGACCGTCTCGCGGGAGATCCCCAGCTGGGCAGCGACCTCTTTTTCGTTCAATCCCTGGATCAACCAGCTCAGGACTTCGAGCTGTCGTGGTTTGAGTGATTCGGAGGGGTTAATCGTTTTGCGAATCGTACGTGGCGCATCTGTCGCCAGATCCAGCTCCATCGCACTCTCTTTATTGGGGTCGCCAGAGAGTACGAATACAGTGTCCCCGAAGCGGATTTCCTGCCCTTTTTTGACGTTTGCGCTTTCGATCCGCTGGTCATCGACCCAGGTTCCGTTGCGACTCTGAAGGTCGGTCAGCAGGACACGATCTGCTGTGACGCTGAGGACGGCATGCTGGCGGGAGACCGTGGGGTCGGGCAGGAAGATGTGACACTGAGGCGTGCGACCGATCGTGATCTTTCCGCCGCGAAGACGGATTGCGGGTTGGCACGCAGAGTCTTCCGCACGAGATACAAGGAAAAGATCGGAATCCATAATGTGCTCAAAAGAGATCGAACGAGAATGCCAGGCGGGCAACTCGAACGGAACAGTCTGTGAGCGAATCCTCTTGGATTGTGGAGAGATGTTCAACCACGCCACACCAGAAGTTGGTATGGAGTACGACCTATTCAGTGTCGTGGCCGATCGGCTGCAGGGGGCACTTGGCAGCTACAAAAGTTTCAATCCGGCCGTCCTCATCAAAGGCCACTGTCACGGTTCGACGCGAAGCGATATGGCCGACGGTGAGCACCTGTCCGACCCCGTAGCGGGGATGACGGACCTGCATCCCGATCTGGAAACCGATCGGTGCGACGACGGGCTCTTTCTTCCCGTCGAGCAAACTCGCCGCGGTGGTGAGTAGCGGGTTGGAGAAAACCGACGACTTGCGAGAGGTCGGCTTCGTCTGGCGGATGTTCGTTTTGCCCGAAGAGCGGTCGTGGGGCGGCTCGATCACCTTGGTCGTGGGCTTGGGTGTCATCGACACAGACGGTCCGGGATCTTGTTCTTCCTCGTCCTCATCAAGATCTGCCGAGACATCGATCGTGTCGTCGTCCGGGTCCCACACGGGAGCTTTGAATCGCTGGCCGACTCCATAGACAGTCTCCTGCAGTTCCTGATCGTGTGGAAACTCGGACAGGAACAAGCTGGGGATCGAAGTCAGTAAACGCCCCCGCAGTGCCCGCACAGCTGTCAGCGTCAGGAGCAGTTCGCGCTTGGCCCGTGTCATTCCCACGAACAGCAGACGGCGTTCTTCTTCGATCGCATGGCGGTCGCCTTCCCGGACAGCTCGCTCGTGCGGCAGCAGTCCTTCTTCCAGCCCGAGGATAAACACGACGGGGAACTCGAGGCCCTTAGCGGCGTGCAGCGTCATGAGCGTCACGCTGCCTGCGGATGAATCGAGCGAGTCGGTTTCGCTGACGAGCGAGACCTGTTCGAGGAACCCTGACAGGCTCTTCGCGTCACCCGCTCCTTCGTCGTACTGTTTGGCAGCTGTGACGAGTTCGTCGAGGTTCTGCAGACGTTCGATATCGTCTTCCTGGGCATTGGACGCGAGACTGCCGCGGTAGAAGCTCTTGTCGAGAATGGTTTCGAGCAGCTCCGACACCGAGCCCGAGTCGGCCAGCGAGCAGCGCTGAATCAACTCGGCGAACAACTTAAAGCCGAACGCCGCCTTGGCCCCGAGTTTCGGAGTGACTTCCTTCGCACGAAGGCACGCCTCCAGCGGCGTCAGTCCCTGTTGATCGGCCCACTCCAACAGTCGTTTGCGAGACGTTTCGCCCAACCCTCGCAGCGGTTTGTTGACTACTCGAATAAACGCTGCCCGGTCGTTCGGGTTCGCGATGAGTCGCAGGTATGCGATCGCGTCCTTGATCTCCGCTCGTTCATAGAACGCGACACCCGCCGCGATCTGGTAAGGCAGCCGCACTCGCTGCAGGGCCATTTCGACCTGTCGAGACAGAGCGTTCGTCCGATAGAAGATCGCCACGTCAGAGGGCCGCCAGCGTCCCGCCTCAACGGCAGCCTGAATCCGAGTGGCAATGCCGTCAGCCTCGTCATTGCCATTCTCAAACAGCAGTGATTTCACCGCCGGCCCGCTGGGCTGGGTCGCGATCAGGTGCTTCTCTTTACGCTGCGAGTTATTGGCGATCAGCGAATCAGCCGCCGACAGGATCTCCGGAGAGCTGCGGAAGTTCTCTTCGAGGCGAATCACTTTCGCCTGCGGGTAATCGTGTTCAAACCGCAGGATATTCGCGATGCGGGCCCCACGCCAGCCGTAGATTGACTGATCAGGGTCGCCGGTCACGCACAGGTTGGGAAACCGTTGTGAGAGGGCCAGCACGATCTGGTACTGGGCGGCGTTGGTGTCCTGGTACTCGTCGACCATGATGTAGCGGAACTGCTGGTCGAGGCTCTGCCGCAGTTCGTCATGCTCAGCCAGCATCCGTGCCACATGAATCAGCAGGTCGTCGAAGTCGACCGAATTCGCCTCCAGCATCCGCTTCTGGTACGCCGGGTAGATGCGGGCGGTCACGGTCTCCCAAAGATCTCCTGGACAGTCGGCCATCCGCAGGGCATAGTCCTCGGACGAAACGAGATCATTCTTCAGCTGGGAGATCCGCCACGCGATTTTGTCGGGCGTGAAGTGGGTGAGGTCGTAATCGAGTCCGCTCATCACCTCGCGAAGGATGGACCGCTGGTCACCTGTGTCGAGGATCGAGTAGTTCGGCTGCAGGCCGACGATTCCGGCATGCTGCCGCAGGAGGCTCGCGCAGAACCGGTGAAACGTTGACACCCGCACGCGGCAGTCGGGGAGCAGGTGATGCACCCGTTCGGCCATCTCCTGCGAGGCTTTGTTGGTAAACGTGATTGCGAGAATGTGACGTGGCGGGACTCCACGCTCCACCAGATGGGCCACTCGCCGTGTCACGACGCGCGTTTTGCCCGACCCCGGTCCGGCGAGTACCAGCAATGGTCCGTCGACGTGCTGGACAGCTGTCTGCTGGCTCAGCGTCAATCCATCCATCAACGACACGCGCGGGCACTCCCTTGGGGCAGTCAATTTCGACAGCAGATAGTATACGCGTCATTGATTCCCCGCGTCAGTCTGCGAGTTCTATGTTCCTGAAGCGAGCGGCAGACGTCAGTCTGCCGTGGCTCGACGTTGCGTTCTCGAATCGGTAACGAGTGGCGAAGGAGTAGTCTCCGGCGATGAGTTGAATTCGGGTGTAAGTGATCCGTCAATAGACCTCACGTTTCCACGGCAGACTCACGTCCAATGTTGTTCGGCACGAATCATGCAAAATTGCAGCAGGTCGATGAAGCCATGTGTTCCCTGACGGCGCGATGACGAAGCCGATTGAGACTCGATTTGCACTGCATAAGAGCCTCCGTCACAAGACTGTCCAAACCGCGAAGCGGTGACAGCAGATAGCCTTGGGCGACAGCCCAAGGAAAACGCAGTCGCCAGCTCGCAGCCACGAAGTGGCGACAGGAGAGTGGCCCTGCAGCTCAGCATTCAGGCAATAATCCAACTCGATCCCCGCGCGGGAACCGCCTAAGAGCCCGACTGCCCTGTCGCCTCTTCGAGGCTGCT
>CANJZR010000227.1 GCA_947479075.1 Planctomycetaceae bacterium | reverse complement strand
TGATGATGAAACCGGCTTCATCGTTCAATAGTTGTCGGACCATTATGCTCATTCCTTCAGAGAGAGAGACGCTTTGTTGAGATATTGAGCATCAAGAGAAGTCGTTCGAGTCGCGAGTTCAAACACATCTCTCAATCACGAAACACACTCCTGAGTCTGATCACTCAGAAATGACATGACATGACAGACAGCGCATGCCCAGCTGTCTTTCAGTCGCGGTGCAACAAGCACCGTGACTCCATCTGCAGAATGTGGGAAGTTCCGGAGTTGTCCGGTGAATCAGCTATGGGGATCGAATCACGATCGAGCAGAATGCTCGGGTGATCTGTAATTCAGAAAACGCAACTCCCGTTCCGGTGTCTGATTGACGGGAACAGATTCGCGTTGTTTATTGGCAATCAACTAGTAAGTCTTTGAACCGCAAAAAAAGCCCGATCCTACATTCAGAATAACCGGACAACGGCTGCCAACGGCAGTTGGCAGCGCAACTCGCGAGTTGTATCAGCTCCTGAACAGCGAGGAGGGAACCGGGGGCGTATCCGAACCAATCGCCGGGGATGACTCGACCTGCTTTGATCAGTTCAGACTTGCTTCGTCGTGCTCAATATGGCGATTCGTCTGTCTTTAACGATCATTCAGTCCACTGATCATCGCGTCAGCCGTCGCTTAATGGCTGGCCAGCCAGGTGCGGATCTCGGCATTCACCGGAACGGGGGCTTCGAGTGGCGCCATGTGCCCGGCTCCGGGGATCGCCACATACTGGCTGTCGGGAATCTTCTCGGCCATCGCCTGCATCTCGCCTGAGGTCGAGATCACATCTTCGCTGCCGACGATGACCAGCGTGGGGACTTTGATCTCACTCAAGCGAGGTACGACGTCCTCGCGATTGGCCAGGGCCCGCGAGCCGCCTGCGACCGACGTGGAGGTTGTGGTGCGGATAACTGCCTGAATCGACTGCACGATGTCTGGGTGTTGTTCGATGGTCTGCGGGGTAAACAGCCGAGCGGGCATCGCAGCTGCGACAAACTCAGGGCCTTCTTTCAGGACCCGGTCTGCGAGGTCGAACCGCATCTGCCGGGCTTCCGGGGCGTCGACCATCGCTCGACAATCACACAGGATCAGGCGGGCCAGCTTCTCGGGGTAGCGAAGGGCGAACTGCAGGGCGATGCTTCCCCCCATCGAGAGGCCGCATAGCGTGACTTTCTCCGGCATCCCGATCTGGTCGAGGAACTCAGCAATGCGATCAGCGAAGCCGGTGATCGACATCTCCGCTTGTGGGGCCTGACTCTTCCCGAAGCCGGGGAGGTCGAGGGCCAATACCCGGTAGCTCTTCTGCAAGTCGTCGATCTGGTGCCGCCACATGGTGTGGTCGAGCGGGAACCCATGAATCAATATCAGTGGAGGACCTTGCCCGACATCGAGATAGGAGACTGTGCAATCAGACAACTCGACGAGCGGCATGGTGAGCCTGGCAAGGGGGAGGCGAGGTCGATTAGGACGCTTCGCGGAACTTCAGCGAAGGCTTTTCGATCGTCACCAGCGTATTCGGTGGGACGCTCTTTGTCAGCGATACGCTGGCTCCGATGACTGAATGGGCCCCAACGATCGTGTCGCCACCGAGGACCGTGGCGTTCGCGTAAATCACAACGCCATCTTCGATCGTGGGATGACGTTTCGTGCCGCGGACCAGATTCCCCTGCTCATCCTTCTGGAAGCTGAGGGCACCGAGGGTCACCCCCTGGTAGATCTTCACGCGAGTGCGGATCTCGGTGGTTTCTCCGATCACGACGCCAGTCCCGTGGTCAATGAAGAAGTAAGGCCCGATCTTCGCGCCGGGGTGAATGTCGATCCCCGTGCGGGCATGAGACCACTCACTGATAATGCGGGCCAGCAGGGGAACCTTCTGCAGGTAAAGCTGGTGAGCCAGACGATGGACAGTCACCGCCTCAAAACCAGGATAGCAGAAGATCACCTCATCAATGCCAGACGCAGCTGGGTCGCCTTCGTAGGCCGCCTGCGCATCGGTCGACAGCAATCGCCGCAGCTTGGGGAGCGATTCGAGGAACTCGATGGCGTTCTGCTGGCCAATCGCCTGGAAGTCAGGCGTTCGGTCCTTATCGCAGCACTTCCCCTCAGCATCATGGGCATATCGAAAGGCACGGGCGAACTGTTCGGTGAGGCGGTCATGCAGCCCGTCGATCAGGTCACCGACGAAGTAGGTCACATTCCCCATGTGCAGATTCTGTCGGCGTCGATAGCCCGGAAAGAGAATCTCCTTCAGGTCCTGCACAATGTCGATCGTTTCGTCCGCACTGGGCAGCGGACAATGGCCCAGGTGATTGATCGAGGGAATTTCCTGGTAGCTCTCCACGATCCGATCGGTGAGTTCGGAGAGTTGTTCTTTGCGGCGGAAGTCTGTCGCCATAGGAGATTCCGGTAACGTTCGGACCTGGGAGTCGACGGTGTCTGCAGTTTTTTGCCGGGGAAGCCTGGTACGGTTACACCATACCGTAGAACCCTAATCGTCAGAAGAGTGGGCATGTTCGGAGTGAACTTCGCCGTCGGTCAATTCGGCATCAAAGCCGCTGGCAAATTGTCCGTGCATTTTACCCAACCGATAAAGTGAAGTTACTGACTCCTGATCCTTCCGCCGACTTACAGCCCGACCGGGAAGATCTCGGCTGTGGCTGGGCCATTCACACCCCTCTCGCGGAGCGCAATAAAAAACCGGGGCCAAACCTTCCTGGTCGGCACCCCGGTGGATGACTCTGTCACGTCCATGGCCGTTCGCCGCGGTAATCGCAGCTGGCCGGGAGTGGGAGGTGAATTGCTTCACCCAGTCAACGACTAGAAGTCATCGACGACCACATCCAGTTCTTCCAATTCGTCCGCATCTTCCTGATCCGAGAAGGATGCGTCGACCGGTCCATGGTCGTAGCAATCGGAATCATGCCACAGGGGAACGCCAGCAGCGTACCGTGCAGCAAGAACACGCACTTTTTCTTCAGAGCCGGGTTTGGCTCCGGTTGGTGACAATGGGTCGATTCCCAGCGCTGCGAAGTCTTCGAGTTCAAACTCGCCCTCCGCTTCGTCCAGGCTCAACTCAGTGCCAATGGCCAGATCCAGATCCGGATCAACGTCGAAATGAAATTCCATAAGTTCGTTCCCCTCTCTCAATGAGAACAGTCTGTCCGCTCAACAACCGACCTTGGCTACAACAAGACCCCGAACGTTTGCCATTCTGGCACCAATACAAACCGTCTACATCCTGGACGGTGTCGTGGTAACTGAGGCTCTATCCTCAGTCCACGAAATACTTGATTCCGTGTAAACACGATTGATGGAACTTACCGGTGATGGAAGTGGCCATAGGTATCGCGAGGTGGGGAATCAGGTGGGGTCTCATCCGAGCAGTACTGATTTTTCGGGCGAACGAACTCTGTGTCAACAAGAAAGTTTCGTCGGATGTGAAGATTCCAGGAAGTCATGAGCCAAACCGGCGAAGTCGGCGATTTCTGTCTCAAATCTGAAGAACTCTGCCGAAAAACTCAACTCATTTCCCGTAACATATCAGCAGGTTTTGAATGGTGAGGCGGTGCCACTTCCAGTTTCTGCCGAACTGCGTTCGATCGATTCAAAGCAGGATTGAAGCTCTCCAGTCTGTGTATTCCCCTCAGTTGCGCGAGGTACAGGGGCTCAGACTACGACGTGACGCAACTCCACCGCGAGATACATGGTGGCAAACGGTTCAGTTGTCCAGCTGCCGCTTGCTGTTTTCAGAGTTGATTTGGAAATCCTCATTCACAGGAATGTTCTGCATATGCTTCCGGGCTCCAGGTGGTCTGCGTGCCATGGGCTAAGGTGCAGAGAGTTTCACATTCGAGTCTGTGATCTCGTATTTGAGTTTCGCGGAGCTGCATAGCGCCGACATCAACTCGTCGGCGTTGGCGTTCTTCAGGTCTAACTGGACTTTGGCTTGGAGGTCGATGCCCGCTGCAATTAGGGCCTCTTCGTTCCAATCCAGGGGGATCCCCTTTGCCTTGAGGGCAGCCAGCACATCGCGCAGGGGGGCATTCTTAATTCGAAGTGTGAATGTCCGGTCGCGCCAGTCCTTGGGCTGCTTCTGGGGTTTTGGCTTTGGCGTTTGGCCTCCAGTTCCCTGAATCCATTGATCGACAGCTTCCAGCTCCTCGACGCGTCCAGACGCCTGCAGTGCCTTTCCATCGCTGGACCACGTCAGCTGAGGGAACTGTGACTTCGTGGCCTCGTGCTTTGTTTCCGGGACAGTGAAGGACCGCGTGATGCGGACTGGAAGGACCACCGGAACGAGGGACGCCCGACCATCCTCCTGCCACTTGAGCTGGAGGTCGTATTGCCAGGCCAGAATTGTCAGTGCCTCGCCAGCGGTTAGACCGATCAGGTGACCACCTCTCCACAGGTCGTGGGGGATCTGTTCCAGTCCGGTAAGGTCGATCTTGGCGCGTTGAGCAACCTGTTCCGCCAGCTGTCTGGGTTCCGCCAGATCATTCCAGTTCAGGTCCGTGGTCTGGGCGAGGGTCTGCTTCCGCTGGATGTTGAGCCTGGTCTGTTGCAGTTCCACACGTTGAGCTTCGGCCAGCGTTCGCAAGTCGAGCAGTTTCTCCTGCGGACCCACGATGATGTTCGATCCGACGACTACCACTCCAGCCCCAATCGAGTTCAACAGCTGGGGTAATGCCTCGGAAAGCGGCGACAGCTCTGCATCCGCGGTAATGCTCTGGTCAGGATCCAGACGGCGATCAATCATCCATGCGATCCGTCGCGAACCGCAGAAGTGCTCCAGAACCTGGACCACGGATCGCCCATCCACATGGGCCGAGACAACCGTATCCCAGGCCTTCCGAAATCCCGCTCCGCGGACCAATTTCTCAGGGGCGGCCCCCTGAGCGTCTCCGATCCAGAGAACCAGGGTCAAGATGGTTGGCAGCCACCCCCGCATGATCGGATTCATCGTGTGCCTCCAACCGTCTCACTGCGATCAGCTGATGTCTGAACAAATTTGAAGTCGTTAAACATATCGATCCGATTCGTCCGGTAGAAGCAGCGAGGCCGACTGGCTGCACCTGGCATGGTGGACACTGGCTCTCACACTGCCTCATCGCGCCTGACTCTCTGTAAACTCCCCTGAGATGCGTTAGGATGGAACCGCAGGACAGTCCCTGACACGGAACCCTCTTGCAGAACCACGGCAGGCATTTCCCAGCTGTTGGTTGTTGACTTCACCGAGTCCGATTCTCATGAACCCACGTTATATCATGATCGGCGGCTTCCTCGGAGCCGGAAAGACCACCACTGTCGGGCGGCTGGCCCGTCACTACATGGGCCAGGGGCTGCGAGTCGGGATCGTGACCAACGACCAGACAACCGATCTTGTCGACACGCATTCGCTACGTTCGCAAGGTTTCGATGTCGGCGAAGTGGCGGGCTCCTGCTTCTGCTGCAATTTCAACGCTCTGACCGATACCGTGGAGGTGCTGGGGCAAAACCAGCTTCCCGATGTGATTCTTGCGGAGCCCGTGGGAAGCTGTACCGACCTGGTCGCGACCGTGATTCGCCCGCTGGTGCAGGTCTACGGCAAGCCGCTCGATGTGGCCCCCTACGGCGTGATTCTCAAACCGAGCCATGGGCTCAAGATCCTCCGTGGCGACACGAAACGTGGTTTTTCCCCGAAAGCAGAATACATCTTTCGCAAACAGCTGGAAGAGGCCGACTTTATCCTCATCAACCGCGTCGACGAACTGCCGCCCGCCGAGATTGACGAGTTGGAGAGCCTGCTGCGAGCGGAATTCCCAGAACAGCCGATCCTCCGCGTCTCGGCGAAGAGTGGACAGGGGTTTGACGCTCTGACCGAGATGCTCGCCCAGCAGGGCCAGTTCGGCCAGCGCGTGATGGAAGTTGACTACGACATCTATGCCGAAGGGGAAGCCGAACTCGGTTGGCTCAACAGTCAGATCAACGTTGTTTCGTCGCACCCCTTCGACCTCGACGCACTGCTCCTCGACATCATCGGGAGGCTGCATCAACGGTTTGAAACCATCGGAGCCGAGGCAGCCCACCTGAAAACAATCGGCCTGTGTGACGGCAGTTACGCCGTGGCCAACCTCGTCAGTAACGCCACCGGTCCTGAGTTGTCACTGCCGTCAAAGACCCTGACCAAGTCTGCGAACGTTGTGGTCAATGCCCGTGTCGCGACCGACCCGGCGGAACTCGAGACCTTCGTTCGTGGAGAAGTCGCTGCCGCGTGCCGCACAATCGGAGCCTCGCACGAGGTCACCACGCTCCAGAGCTTCCGCCCCGGTCGACCAGTCCCGACCCACCGGATTAACGAGCCGGTTTGATCACTTGGGCTGACTCCTGCATACCAACCTGAAGCGTCAGCGAGGGCGAGCGGAAGTCTGCGTTTGACAATCCACTGCTCCTCAGGCGATCCTTACCGCATGTTCCAGTGGTGGCATCATCTGCGGTTCAGAAATCAGGCTCGCGATGTCATGGCGCGGGCCAGGAAG
>CANJZR010000226.1 GCA_947479075.1 Planctomycetaceae bacterium | reverse complement strand
TACGCCTCTAGAGTGCCCACGACAGGACTTGAACCTGTACGATATTGCTATCACTAGGCCCTCAACCTAGCGCGTCTGCCAATTCCGCCACGTGGGCAGCGGGAAGGGGCAAGAGGGTATCACTGCGGGCGGAGATTTTCAATCACGTCGAGGGACGGAAATCCGCTTTGTCGGGTGGATGGAGATTGATTGGTCGGTTTGGAGTGAATTGGAGGCTCTGAAACCCTGGAAATTGTCTCAGTTTCGCGGCTTGGCCCACACTGGACGCTCCGCTTCGTAAGTCACCGGTTCCTTGGAAATCGGGTGAACGAAACTCAGTTTGCACGCCAGCAGGTTCAGTGCGGGGGCATCCGGGGCAATCGTCTGGGTGTCACCCAGCTTTTTGCCCGGAAGGTAGGTCGGATCACCCACGATCGAGTGTCCCAGATCCCACAGGTGAATCCGGATCTGGTTCGTTCGCCCGGTGACGGGGGTCGCTTCGAGCAGGCTGGTTCCGTCCGCCGAACGCTCCAAAACTCGGAAGAGCGTCGAGGCAGGTTTGCCATGCTTCCAGTCAACGCGGTACGACCCCAGTTCGCCGACCTCATCGCTGATCGGGGCGTTGCTGTGGAACTCATCCAGCGTGGGGTGGCCATGCACACGGGCCAGATACCTCTTCGTGACGTTTCCGCGTTCAAACTGCCGCTGCAGCTGGTGAGCAAAGTGCCGCGTCCTGGCGAAGAGCACAATCCCGGATGTGTTGGCATCGAGGCGGTGCACCGGACGCGGGTTGTAGGGAGCGTAGACTTCCCCCAGGATTGATGTCAGCGTGTTACGGTTAAAGCGGCCACACGGATGCATCGGCAGCGGGGCGGGCTTGTGGACGATAATGATCGCTTCGTCCTCATGCAAAATACGAATGTCTGCGTTGACATCGGGTTCGCTTGAGGCCGGGTGCAGGTGCAGGTAACGATCACCGCCCCTGACGATGTGGTCGGCGGGGACCGCAATCGGATCGGGGCCTTCCATTCCCTCGGGAACGATGCGTTTGAGGAGGTGCCCCGTCTCACACGTTTGCAGCCATTCCTCTCGCGAGATATGCCCCAGAATCCCGCACAGGCAGTCGATCAGCGGTTGCCCGTCGTAAGCTGCGGGGATGTTAAAGGGGCGTTCATTCGCGTAGATCCGACTGCCAGGGAGCGGGTGAGTCGCAGCGTGGATTGCGGTGTTTCGCTCGGCGACCTGTTGGGCCTGCTGAGCTTCCGTGGGGACAAAGCAGTAGGGACACGAGACCTTGATGACGTAGCGGGGGTCTGCCTGTTCCTCTGCAGTCAGTGGCGACTGACAGGCGTAGCACTGCACGCTCTCCGACTCATCGAGTGACGGATCGAGTCCCACTCGATCATCAAAGACGAAGCACTCCCCATCGTAATGGGCCGATCCACAGTCCTCGAAGTACTTCAGGATGCCGCCTTCCAGCTGGAAGATGTTTTTGTATCCCTGCATCTCCATGAAAGGCCCCGCCTTCTCGCAGCGGATTCCCCCGGTGCAGAACATGACGACGGGCTGTTCCTTCAAGTCTTCTGGGAGCGTGGCGACCGCTGCGGGAAACTCGCGGAACTTTCGGATCGGGAACACCATCGCGTTCCGGAAAGTTCCGAGCTTGATCTCATAATCGTTCCGCGTATCGAGCAGCGTGATCGGACGACCTTCATCGAGCCAGCGTTTCAGTTCGGCTGGCTGCAGCTTGGGCGAAGGCTTACCCACGGGGTCGACACCTTCGATCCCGAAGCTGATGATCTCTTTCTTGATTTTCACCAGCATGCGACGGAATGGCTGGTGCTCGCTCTCGCTGTACTTGGCTTGGAGCTGCTCCAACCCGGGGATCGTGCGCAGTTCGGACAGCAGTCGCTCGACGTTCTCATTCATGCCAGCGACGAAGAGGTTGATCCCCTCGGTGCTCAACAGAATCGTCCCGCGCAGCTCCAAATCCTTGCACAGGGCCGTCAGACGCTCCCTCAGGGCCTTGAGGTCAGTCAGTGACGCGAAGCGATAGGCGGCAATGTTCGTAAACATGGGCATGGGCAGAGATGGCAAGGACGAGCAGTTGTGGCCTTCCATTCTCCTGTGCACCCGACTCCACAGCAACTGTGCGATTCTGGTGTGCGATGTGTACTCGGTTTTGAGAGCGGCTGACACTCAATCGTCACACGGCAATAAACAACGCATCATCGCCCTTCCTCTGGCCGAATCGATCGTGGGGGAGAGGATGTAGAAAGGGTGATGTTCGCCGAGTCTGTCACTGGGCGTTTACTTCTTCACCGGTCCCCCTTGCTTCACCGGCAAGGGATGGCCCAGCGTGTCTTTGTTCGGCTGGAAACCATCTCCGGCGACATCAACGAAGATCGGGTTGCCGATCGCGGTGGGGTTCTGTTTGCCGTACTCCGGGCCTGCGGTCGGGCCAATGGTGGTCTTCTCACTGGAGGCCACCACGATGATGTGGGCGTCCTGTTCGAGGGTCAGCGGGATCTTTCGGTCGAACTTGATCACGCCGTTGGCAAATACCTCAGGGTGTTTCTCCCGGGTATAGTCGTGACCAGAAACGATGCGACCATTGGCCAGCACGAACACCCGGTCGATATCGATCCAGTTCGGGCATTGCACCCGGATCGACAGCTCGACCGACTTCGATTTGGCGATCAGCGATTGTCCGCAAGTCACCCGACCGTCAGTACCTGGCTCCTGGGCCCAGACTTCCAGAAACGGACCGTTCGACATGATCAACCGACCCTGCTCGCTAGCATGGACCATATCGAGCGTGTCGATCCTGGCGGGATCATCGGTCGACGACTGAATCCAGTTGCGAATTCCCCCCGACCCGTGGAAGTTGTAGTGGGCATCGGTGTTCACCACCCCGTAAACCTTGTGCCCCTGGTTCAATAGCTGGAGCCAGTTAAAGACGGTGTTGTTGTAGAGTTTTTCGTTGTAAATCTTGGTCGGCTGCATGTCGAGGATCGTGTGCAGCGGATGGACCTCTATCACATCCATGAAGGCGAACCCTTTGGCGTATCCCTCGTCGGGCTCGCCGTCGCCGTTGCGATCATAAAAAAGCCAGCCGACATCGGGATGGTTCTGCTGCACGAGTTTCTCGCTGCGATTGTCCCAGAGGGCCAGACGTTCAATCTGTGCTTCCGGACTGTCATCGTAGGTCGGTCCGCCCCCATCCTGCTGGTGTGGATGATGGTGTAGCGGGAATGCGTTCTGATGATTCAGGGGGAGCGGCGTCCCGGTCATTTCCATCCCGGTGCAGGTCGCCATGAACGGGCGAATCTTGAGTTTGTCAATGTGTTCGTCGTAGCTGCTGATGATGTTGTGTTCTGTACAGGGCGCGAACTCGATGTGCTCGCTGGTGAGGTTAAGAACTCGCCCCAGCTGGCTGGTGGTGTTGTCGCCCGAGGGGGAGGCATGGCTATGGAAATCGCCGCTGACCCAGCCAGTCGTGTCGACAACACGGGGGAGCCTGGCGTTCAGCTCAACGGTTTTGCCAGCTTCCACGGACAGATCGACGACCGTGGAATCGTATTCGGGACCGTGACTGATACGTGCTTTATAGGTACCAGGTGCCAGCAGCTGCTGAAACTCTCCGTTGGGCGTGTAACGCAGGTTCCGGACACCGAACTCAGCGGTATCGGGGCCGAAGTGGGGAGCAGTCATCCCCTCAGGCACATCAAAGGAGACCTTGCAGGGCATCGGGTGGCCGTCTCCATCGGTGATCCGGGCGACGACGGTTCCCGGCTCGATGTCATGGATCCGGATCGCCTGCGATTGCTCGATCGCCGGTTCGATCTGGAGGGGCAGGTTCTCGCCGACGACAGCGCCGTTGAACAAGACTTTCAAGACGTACGCCCCTGGCTTGAGCGATGTGCTGAGTTCGCCCCGATCGTTGCTGATGATCGTGCCAAGTAACTGGTCTGCCTGCCGGATCTCCACACGAGTGGAGGGGAGACGTCGTCCCGTCGCCGACTGAATAGCCAGCGTGGTCCGGACATGCGGCTCGCTGCTGAGTGCCGCCACTGCCTCGGGAAGCGTCGCGGCAGCAGTGATCCGGCGTGTCTGCGTGAAACTACCTCCCGCAGGAATCTCGATCTCGTCATTCATCGCGCCGTCGGTCATTTTCAACACGGTCGTGCGCGGGTCGCTGTTGGTCAGCAGCTGTCGCCCCGGAGCTTCGATGGCGTACGCCTGATGCCAGAATCGATCTTCGATCGTGAATTGAGAAGCTGTGCCGTCGGCTCCCTTGAGGACATCTTCGTTCTTGGTGTCGTAACGCAGGTCGTCGATCAGCTTGACCTTGAGTGGGGCTGCTGTCTCGTTGCGATAGGTACTCGTCACTTCGAGAGAGCGGCTGTCGGCGGTCAGAGTGTACCGTGTGTCCACCGCTGGCTTGCCTTCACTGGCAGCCGCTTTCACGGTGATCGTCGCAGACTGAGGGTCTCGCAGGACGGTCACCTGATCCCCCGTTTGGGACTTGCCTGAACTGTCACTGGCCATCCACTCCCGGTAGGCATAATCGCGCTGGCCGGGGTAGAAGGCACTCAGCTGGTCGCTCTGGTTTTCACGCGTGGTCAGGTCGATCAGCGTCCCGGCGTTACTCTTGACGAAGACATTGACGTTGCGTGTCGAGATCGGTCTCCCGATCACAGCCACGAGGTTGCGATTGCGGATCACCAGATCACCGATGATGGCGTCGGCTTCCTTTCCGCGGGGGGCTGTGGCGTCCCAGTTCTCATCGGTCAACCGGATAATTTCGACCGGCGCGAGTTCTTGCTCCTGGCTGGAGACGACACACCACATAGCTCCAAGGAGCAGTACGACAACGACAACGGGAAGAGATGTTTTCATCAGCTGAGCCTTGCCGAGGGTCTGAGGTGGAATCCGCAGTACCAGAGAAACTAACTCTCGCTGGCAGCAGTGGCAACCAGACGCAGGGGTTATGCCGCAACTAACGCCTGGCACGATTTCGCTGGGTGTTGCCTGCATGCCACATCGTCAGGTCGCTGTCTTAACCCAACTATCCCGCATGAAGGGAAGACTCTTCGTAGAAATCCTGATTGCCAAGTGTGGGCAAGCGACACATATTTGAGGGCATTCGACTCGGAGACTGACTCATGAAACTTGCGGGATTCTTTGATCTGTTCCAGCGCCGCCCGGCACAGACAGGCCCGCAAGGGGTTCATTTGACCAATATTTCCCGGAGCGCTGCGCGTTCGATCACACGGACGGGGCAGTTTTTAAAGCGACGCATCTGGCTCTTCCCCGTGATCGCGGTGGTTGTGCTTGCCCTGATTGGCTGGGGAATGCGGCGGGCCATCGAAACGACCATGAAGGAGAACCTGAAGAGCGAGTTGGAGACGCTCCTCAATGTCGAGACGGCGATGCTCGATACGTGGATTCGAGTTCAGCTTTCGAACGCCGAGAGCGAGGCGAACGCCGTCGAAACACGCGATCTGTTTCAAAAACTGCAGAGTGAATTTGAGTCCAGTGGTTCTGCGAAGGGATCACTCAAAACGTCAGAGCTGCAGAAAGACCTGAAGAAGTTGCTCACTCAGGTCATGAGCGCACACGAATACCATGGCTACATTGTCGTCGACAAGTCGATGGTGATTCTCGGTGCTTACACGGATGAACTGATTGGATCGCCGGCCCCGAAACAGTTTGAACCATACATCACCCAGGCACTCAAGGGCGAGTCTACAGTTTGTCCCCCATATTCGAGTCTGGTGATGCTCAGGGATGAGTTCGGGCAGCTGCGGAGTGGGGTACCGACCATGTTTGTCTGTGCTCCGATCCGAGATGCTAATTTTCAAGTGATCGGGGCGATCGGGCTTCGCATTCGTCCAGAACTGGAATTTACGCGTATTCTCCAGCTTGGCCGCATTGGAAATTCAGGGGAGACCTATGCATTCAATGCGTCTGGAACGATGGTGTCCAACAGCCGGTTCGACGAGGACCTGATGTTGCTCGGGTTGATTCCGGATAGTGAATACTCCCGTTCCATTCTGAACCTCCAGCTGCGAGATCCCGGAGGAAATTTGAAATCCGGGTTCCGTCCGAAGCAGAGAAGGAGTTCCCTCCCACAGATTAAGATGGTCGAGCAGGCGACTCGCGGAATATCGGGTGTAGATGTGGAAGGGTTTAATGATTACCGGGGTGTGCCGGTAATTGGGGCCTGGCATTGGTATGACAAGTATGGTTTTGGCATCGCGACCCAGATGGATTTCGACGAGGCCTACCGTACGCTGACGATCTTGAAACGAACTTTTTGGGCGCTGTTCGCGCTACTGGGGTTAAGCTCCATCGCGATCTTCGTATTTACTCTGATCCTGGCTCAGATGCAGCGGGAGGCTCAGAAGCAGGCGATCGCATCGCAGAAACTCGGCCAGTATCGACTCGAAGAGAAACTCGGCTCGGGCGGCATGGGCGTTGTTTACAAGGGCGTGCACGCCATTCTGCGTCGTCCGACGGCAATCAAACTGCTCCACGTCGAAAAGGTCAACGACAGCTCGATCGAACGCTTCGAGCG
>CANJZR010000225.1 GCA_947479075.1 Planctomycetaceae bacterium | reverse complement strand
CTTCTTCTTCACCCATACCCGCACCATAACTCTCCTCGTCTCTGTGTTCCCATATGATCTGGCAAGCCCTTCGCGGACATTCACGACAGATCGAAATGTTCCGCCGGGCGGTGCAGCGGGATCGGTTGGCGCATGGATTTCTACTGGTCGGTCCGCCGGGGATTGGAAAGCGAAAGTTCGCTCAGCTGGTGGCGCAGTGTCTGTTCTGTACCCAGCGCACACCCGATCAACTCGATGCCTGTGGCGAGTGTCCCAGCTGTAAGCAGGTCGTCGCAGGAACGCATCCCGATCTGCTGGTCGTCGAACGTCCCGAAGGGAAACAGGAGTTGCCGATCGAACTGTTGATCGGCCCGCCCGAGCGGCGCGGACGCGAGGGTCTGTGCCATGACCTTTCGCTGCGTCCCATGACAGCTTCGCGTCGTGTGGCCATCATCGATGACGCCCACACGATGAACGACGCCAGTGCCAACGCCCTGCTCAAGACCCTGGAAGAGCCTCCAGCTGGGGCGATCCTATTTCTGACAGCTCCTGAGTCGGAATCGATTCTGCCGACGATTCGCTCCCGCTGCCAACCGATCCTGTTCTCGCCATTGTCCCCGGAAGACATCACTGAACTGTTGATCGACCAGGGGATGGAAACAGACCGCACGCAGGCCTCCGCGATCGCCGCCCTCTGCGAAGGAAGTCTCGAGACAGCGGCCCAGCTGCAGTCTCCCGAGTTGCGGGCCATTCGATCGAGTGTCTATCGCCAGCTGGCACAGTCCGACTTTGACAGCCTCGGGGCGAGTAAGCACTTTCAGTCGACCATTGAAGAACAGGGCAAAGACCCAGCGACTCAGCGGAAGGCGGCCATCTGGCTGGTTCGCTTTGCCGCTGACTTTTACCGGCGGTTACTCGGGGTGAGTGGTCAATCGATCGCCGATGAGGCGGCAAGCATCACCGCTGTACGAAATCGGTTTTCGCCCGACGACCTGGTCGCTTTCGACCGCTGGGGCCTGATGCTCGACCGGTGTCTGGAAGCTGAGACTCAAATGCTCGAATCAATGCCGGTTCCGCTCTGCCTCGACGCCTTCTGCCACGACCTCGGACGCATTGGCCGCGGTGCGTTACACATGATTGAGTAATGGTACTCCGCGCGACTCTAGATTCGAGTTGCAGCACGACCTCGACGAGTCGCCCCCATCGTAAGTGGTGATCCCTGACAACTCGCCCGGCCCCCGCTAACATCGGCGAAGGGTGATGCATTGTGCGTCGCCACTTCTCACTGATTTGATCCAGGAGTACTTCCCATGAAACTCATGCGATGGTGTCTGATGGTAACAGCAGCTGTGCTGCTGATGATGGGGTCCATTGTCCGTGCTGATGTCAAGTTGCCGGAAATCATCAGCAACAACATGGTCCTGCAGAAAGACATCCCACTGCCGATCTGGGGCTGGGCCGATGCGGGCGAGGAAGTGACAGTGACTCTCGGAGCCACCAGTGCCAAAGCCACTGCCGATGCTGCCGGCAAGTGGAAGGTGAAGCTCCCCGCCGTGACGACAGCAGGCGGTCCTCACGAGATGACCGTCAAGGGCAAGAACGAGATCAAGATCGCCAACATTCTCGTTGGTGAAGTCTGGGCCGGATCCGGCCAGTCGAACATGCAGTGGAGCGTTGAACGTTCGCTGAATCCGGCCGAAGAGATCGCCAATGCCAAGTATCCGACGATCCGCCTGTTCATGATCCCACTCGTTCCCTCGGGGACTCCCGCTGAACGCATCCAGGCCAAGTGGGTCGAATGCTCGCCTGAGACTGTTGGTCCTTCGTCGGCGGTGCTGTACTTCTTCGGTCGCGAGATTCATAAGCAGCTCAACACGCCCGTTGGCCTGATCACCACCGCCTGGGGCGGGACTCGCATCCAGCCATGGATCCCGCCACAGGGCTATGCCGCCATCCCGGAAGTCGAAGCCGAGAAGAATGAATGGCTGGGAATGCTCAAGGGCTATGCGGATGCACTCACTGGCAACGCCGATGCGATCAAGGCGTACAACGAAGCCATCAAAGCGGCCAAGCCTGGCGATGCACTTCCCGCCTCTCCACCAGCTGTGCCTAATCACCCGCTGAACAGCAATTACAATCACACGGGGCTTTACAACGGAATGATCTATCCGATCGTCCCGTTCGGGATCCGTGGATTCCTCTGGTACCAGGGAGAATCGAACAACGGGCAGGGAATGCACTACTACCACCTGAAACGCGCCATGATTGAAGGCTGGCGAGCTGCCTGGAATCAGGAAGGCAATCGCGACTTCCCGGTCCTCTTCGCCCAACTCGCACCGTTTGATTACGGACCGAAGCGGACCTATGAACTGCCCGGGATCTGGGAAGCTCAGACCGAGACGCTGAAGGTCAAGAATACCGGCATGGCCGTGTTGACCGATATCACGACTCTCAAGGACATCCATCCGCCGAACAAGCAGGAAGTCGGGCGCCGTCTGTCGCTCTGGGCACTGGCCAACACTTATGGCAAGAGCGATCTGGTCTACACGGGACCACTCTATAAGTCGATCAAGACGGACGGCAACAAGATCATCGTCAGCTTCGATCACGCAGCTGGTCTGAAGGCGAGCGACGGCAAGGACCTCTCGTGGTGGACCATCGCCGGAGAGGACAAGAAGTTCGTGAAGGCGACCGCCAAGATCGAAGGCGATACCGTAGTGGTCAGTGCGGAAGGCGTCACGAAGCCAGTGGCGGTGCGGTTCGGGTACCACCAGCTGGCGGAACCCAACCTCGTCAATGGGGCGGGACTACCGGCGTCGCCATTCCGCAGCGACAAGTGGACCGACGCGTCCAATACAGAATAACTTTGAATTGACGACGATGTGATCGATGGGGGCTGAGCTTCCATCGGTCACGGACATCAGAGAGCGTCTCCATACGGGGACGCTCTTTTTTTGTGGTCATACGCTCAAAGAATCGGGCGACTTGAAGATAACTCGCCCTGAAACATCCGCGCAGTTCACTGAAAAAACTGCAAGGTCCCTTGCGGTCTGGCTCAACTCGCGGAATCATGGACTCTGGCTGAGGATGTTCTTTTAGCCAATGTGTCGTGGAATCTGCGTGTGAATCTGCCGGACAGTCAAAAACCAGTGGGCAATCAGGCCCTGTCGCCACCTCCTCAACGCCCTCGTTCGCGGTTCAGGATGGCGCTACTTCAAATGGCCATCACGCTGGTTGTTTATGTGCTGTCAATTGGTCCGCTCTACTGGCAGTGGTATGCCGGAAAGTATGTGAGCGGCCCGACTGTGATCGCGGCCTTTTACGAACCGCTCTGGATTCTGTGTGGCTGGTTTCCGCCCTTGGGCCGGTTCGTGAACTGGTACGTCAGTCTGTGGATTCTGTAAAACAGTAACTGCGGGGCGACGCGCACGAGACGCTAACTCCTGACTCGCTGTCACCCGCATCCCCTGCTCTCCTCCCTGTTCACGTTCAACCTCAATAAGGCCCCGCCATGTTACCCGGCATCAAGCAGTTCGATCTCACTGGACGCGTCGCACTCGTGACCGGGGGCTCCAAGGGACTCGGCGCTGCGATGGCTGCCGGGCTGGCATCTGCGGGAGCCGATCTGGTGCTGGCGAGCAGGACTCTCAGTGAAGTCGAAGAGGTCGCCGCCGAGATCGCCCGCGACTACGGTCGTCAGGCCATCGGTGTTGCCGCTGACGTGTCGCAGCCCGCTGATGTCGATGCGATGGTTCAGACGGCTCTCAAGAAGTTCGGCAAGATCGACATTCTGATCAACAACGCCGGGATCAACATCCGTGGGCCGATCGATGAGCTGACCTTCGAGCAGTTCCGCAAGGTGCAGGAGATCAACGTCGACGGGTTGTGGCTCTGCTCCAAGGCAGTCGTGCCGCACATGAAGAAGGCCAGTTACGGACGCATCATCAATATGGCCAGTACGCTCGGCGTTGTGGGTCTCTCCAACCGGACCCCCTACACCGCCAGCAAGGGTGCAGTCGTCCAGATGACGCGGGCGCTGGGGCTGGAGCTGGCTCCGCATGGAATCACCTGCAACGCGATCTGTCCGGGGCCGTTCCTGACCCCGATGAACGAGCCGATTGCCAACAGCGAAGAAGCTCTCAAGAACATCGTCGGAGCCGTGGCTCTCAATCGCTGGGGCCGTATGGAGGAAATCCAGGGAGCTGCGATCTTCCTGGCCAGCAACGCCAGCAGCTACATCACAGGGAGTCTGCTCACCGTCGACGGTGGCTGGACAGCCAGATAACTGTTCCCATGCAACAGGTTCATCGGTATCCCGTTTGCTGGCAGGTTCGGGCTTGTCAGATCGTAGGGGATGCAGCGATTGTCGCGCTGGCGGATCGTCTTCCGGTGTTGTAGTTCCTGCAACACGCATCCAAACCAGCTGACCTGTGCAACCAGGAAATTGAATTCCACTCCGGACGTAGATAGAGTGGCTTACTTGTCAGTCACTTCTTGCGCTCGGGAGTCCCCCTGAATGATCGATCCAGTTGACCGTTGGACCAGCGAGGATTCTGGCGATCTGTATGATGTCCCGCGCTGGGGCAAGGGTTACTTTACGGTCGGTCAGAATGGCAATGTCTTCGTACATCCCGACCGCGATCCGGCGCGGAGTCTCGACCTGAAGGCTCTGATCGACCGGTTGGTACAGCGCGGTCTCGACCTGCCGATTCTCGTGCGATTCAACGGGATTTTGAAGGACCGGCTCAAGGCGATCCATGATGTCTTCGATCATGCGATCAAGGAGCATGAATACAAAGGCCAGTACTCCTGCGTCTATCCGATCAAGGTGAACCAGCAGCGGGAGGTCGTTGAGAAGATCATCGAGTACGGACGCCCGCTGGGGTTTGGGCTCGAAGCGGGCAGCAAGCCGGAACTCATGGCGGTGATCGCATTGGCCGACACCGAGACCCCGGTGATCTGCAATGGCTTCAAGGATGACGAGTTCATCGAACTGGCCATGATCGGCCAGAAGATCGGCCGCAACGTCATCCCCGTCGTCGAGAAGATGTCGGAGCTGGAACTGGTCCTCAAGTACGCTGAGAAGGTTGGCGTTCGGCCCCAGATCGGGATGCGGGTCAAGCTGGCGACCCGGGGGTCGGGACGCTGGCAGTCATCGGGCGGTTATCGGTCCAAGTTCGGCCTGACCGTCAGCGAACTGCTCAAGTGTCTGCAGAAGCTCGAATCCATCGGCATGGCGGATTGCCTGCAGCTGCTGCATTTCCACCTCGGCAGTCAGATTACCAACATCCGCCAGGTGAAGAACGCGGTGACCGAAGCGATTCGCGTCTACACCGATCTGGCGAAACGTGGGGCGGGACTCAAGTATCTCGACGTGGGTGGCGGGCTGGGGATCGACTACGACGGTTCGCAGACGAACTTCGAATCGAGCATGAATTACACGGAGCAGGAATACGCCAGCGACGTGGTGTATCACATTCAGACCGTCTGCGATGAAGTCGGTGTGCCGCACCCACATATCATCACCGAGAGCGGACGAGCTGTGGCCGCCTTTCACAGCGTGCTGGTCTTCGGCACGCTCGGCGTGACGAATCAGGGCGACGTGACCGAGATCCCCGCCGAGATCCCGGAGATCTACGAACAACCGCTCCACGATCTGTCATTCACTTATCAGGAACTGACCGCTCGCAACCTGCTCGAGGCCTACCACGACGCGATCCAGGCCCTCGACACGGCGACGACGCTGTTCAGTGCCGGATACCTGCCGCTGGATCAGCGGGTCGTCGCAGAGAACCTGTTCTTCGGGATCATGCACAAGATCCGCAAGCTCCTGCTGGATGTCGACTACGTCCCGGAGGAACTCGCCGGTCTCGACCGGATGTTGTCCGACATTTACTACGGCAACTTCTCGCTGTTCCAGTCGCTCCCCGACAGTTGGGCAATCAAGCAGCTGTTTCCGGTGATGCCGATTCACCGGTTGAATGAGCAGCCGACACGGCACGCCATCATTAGCGACATCACATGCGACTCGGATGGCAAGATCGACGCCTTCATCGATCAGCGCGACGTGAAGAAGACGCTGATGCTGCACCCCTATGACGGGCATCACTATTACATGGGGGCGTTTCTCATCGGGGCATACCAGGAGATCCTGGGCGACCTGCACAACCTGTTTGGCGATACGAACGCCGTGCATGTCGACCTGAGCCCGAGCGGTGAGGTGATCCTCAATCAGATCCTCAAGGGCGAAACCGTCAGCGAGGTCCTCGACTACGTTCAATTCGAGGGGAAGGACCTGATGGCCCGGTTACAGGTGTCGATCGAGACAGCTGTGCGCGAGAAACGGATCACTCACGAAGAGGCTGGCCGTTTCGAGCGGTTCTATGAGGACGGCCTCAGCGGGTACACGTACCTGGAAGAGCCGGACGGGGAGTAGCCGACCAGATCTTTCGCAGTGCCCGGGGCCCCGGATGGTGGCTAAGCAGCGCGAACATCGACGGCTGGACATCACTCCTGCTGCGGAAGTGCCTCCAGGATGCCGTTGATTTTCTTGAGTCGGCGTTGGCGTGCTGGAATCTCCCCATT
>CANJZR010000224.1 GCA_947479075.1 Planctomycetaceae bacterium | reverse complement strand
TGCATGCCGTTGTGGTCTTCCCCGGCGGTTTTGGCACGCTCGACGAACTGTACGAAACGATCACGTTGATCCAGACGGGCAAACGCGATCTGATGCCGATCGTGGTTGTCGATTCTCCGGGCGATGATTATTTCGCGGATCTGATGGAGTACATGAAAAAGCAACTGCTGGCGAAGCGACTGATTTCACCGGATGATCTGTCTCTGCTGAAACACACCAACAGTGTGGCCGAGGCGTTCGATGAGGTGATCGGGTTTTATACCGTCTACAACAGCATGCGGTATGTGAAGGATCGAGTGTACTTGCGGTTGCACGAGACCCCGTCCCCTGAATTCCTGGAGCGACTGAATATCGAATTCGCAGATATCATCGTCGATGGAAAAATCGAGCTGGTGCCCGCCCATCCGTTCGAGGCCGACGAGCCGCACCTCGCGTCGCTGCCCCGAATTGCATTCAAGTTCAATCGTCGCGCATTCGCCCGGCTGCGTCAGATGATTGACCTGATCAATGATGAGCTGTCGAACATGTGTACGCTGGATGGAGACGACTGCATCCGCTGCCGGATCTGAAGTTCGGCGGAAGAGGTCTGTTGATCCAGAGAAATCACAGCTGGCCAATGGCGGGGGAAGAGTGCCATGAACTCCGATCTGCAGTACGAACTGGCTCGCGAGATCCTGGCCCTGCTCCAGCGATTGAACCGCAAACTGGTCTGTGCAGAGAGCTGTACTGCGGGGCTGGTCGCAGCCACTCTGAGCGGTATCCCGGGAGCATCGAACTCTTTGTGTGGATCCGCTGTCGTCTATCGAAACCAGACCAAGATCGAGTGGCTGGGAGTCTCCCCGATGGTGCTGAATGATCCAGCACAGGGAGACGTCTGCGAAGAGACGGCAAGGCAGATGGCCCGTGGCGCGCTGTCCGCCACGACTGAGGCTTCGGTCGCCATATCAGTGACTGGCCATCTGGGTCCCGGAGCGCCGACAACACTCGATGGCGTGGTCTATGCCGGGTGGGCGGAAAGGGACTTGTCATCCCCAGCGGATGTTCGGGTTCTCGCACAACGCATCGAACTCCAGTTGCCAGCCCCCGCTGGCCCCGCTGACATCGACCGCCGAGTCGCCCGACAAAAGGAGGCGACCCGCGCGGTACTGCTCATGATCCGTGTTGAGTTAATGCGGATCGAAGCCGAAAGCTCACATCACTAAAACGTGATTTCCAAGCCGAGATTCAGCCCTTGCATCCAGAAGCTGTGCGTGTCCTGTTGCAGACCGATCAAGGCCGGGCCCGTCACGCTGTTCGATGATTTCCAGATAATGTTCTGGTCAGAGAGCGAGGCTCCCGCCATGGCCATGAACTGGTAACCGATGTTCAGATTACAATGCTCCGAGAATCGGATGCGAGAATAGGCCGTGAGGTCGATCGTCGGAGCAAAGCGGGTCTTGCTTTCAGTCAGACTAATATCGGGCTCTGTGGGGCTGAAGATCTGAGACGAAGCGACGCGGCCCGTCATCCGATTGATTCCGAATGTGAACTTCGGTTCGAATCCGAGCGTGAACCACTTATTGCGATTCTCCAGACGCAGACCAATCTCTGGTCCGAAGACCTGATTGTTAGATTTTGATTGAATCATGTGGTTCGTGGATGTCGCCAGATCCTCGCCCGTAATGGACAACCGATTTCCAAAGTGAAAGTAGTTGAATCCGATAATCGGAAAGACTTCCATTTCCACATTGGGAGTCACAGCTCCCATCACGAACTTGGCATCGGTTCCCTGAATATCGCTGGACGAGTTCACCGTCATTCCCTGATCGAAGAAGAAGTAATCGAGGGTCGTCGGAGCTCCTTCCCGCTGCAACGGAATCGCTGGCAGCACGCTGTAGCCCAAAGTGCTGAAGCTGGATGTGTCCAAGGTCGTGGGGAAAAACAGATTCGAGTTGGCCTGTGCGAGCATGAAACCGCTCACTTCCAGAGTGGACAACTGAGTCGGAATCCCGACGGTGACGCGTAGCCCGGGAATATTCCGGTTGTCCACATTGGACAGGTTGACGAGCGTCCCCACTTGCGAATCTCGTGCACCGCCCACTCGATCGACAGCCGGAAACAAGGCACTGGGATTGTAGGTATTCGGAGGAATAACCGTCGGCGTCGCCCCGATATAGTTGGTGTTTGGCTCCTGGAATGTCATTAACAACAGATCGGTACGGATCCACGAGCGAGAGAACGTCTCCGCGATCCCCAGATCCATGTACGGATCCATCCCGTAGATATCACGAGATTGCGGAACCAGCTGCTCTTCCAGAGTGGGTTGCAGCGTGTAGTCCGAGGAGCCAGCACCACCGGGGTACGGTCCGCCGGGTGCCATGCCGTAGTATCCCGGCCCTGATGGTCCCTGCGGTCCGGGCCCTTGAGCCGAAGCCGGAGAAATCCAGGCAAGCCAGGCGATCAAGAGGCAAAGAGCGAGTCGCCGAGGCATCGTTGCCATTCCTTCCATGGGGCACTGCGGTTTGCTCCGGCGTCTGGGTGACCAGACACCGAATCCCCTCGCCGATGCGCGGGGAAGCGCCGTCATCCTAGGTATCGGTTGGGCGAAACGTTCCTCTTGGAACAAAAAGTCGGCTTAGGTGGAGATTGTCGGTTGTAATGATGATCCGGGACAATCAAACACACAAAATGGAGGAAACGGGAAAAACAGGGTGACCAACATTGCCCACAAACCACCCAGACCACCCAGTCTTTATTCAGATCGATCAGCTGCGTGGGCCTGCAGGTCTTCGAGCGAGACGAACTCGACGGTCGACATGTGAGTGGCTTCTAGGACGACAGGGGGCGCAACCCCGGCTTCGAGGGCCTCCTTCCAGCGGGCGACACAAACGCACCAGCGATCTCCCGGGACAAGCCCTGGAAACTCGTACTCTTCCACTGGAGTCGACAGATCGTTTCCCTGGGCCTTGGAAAACTCCAGGAACTCCTCGGTCATCTCGGCACAGACCACATGCAGCCCCATGTCGGAGGCCCCGGTTTCACAACAGCCATTACGAAAAAATCCAGTCATCGGAGAGACGCTACAAACTTCGAGTGTCGTTCCCAGAACGTTTTTACCAGCAGGCACAGCGTTGCTCCCTCAGGTGATATTCGGTCGGTGCAACATCACTGACCAAGAGTGATTCTTTCCTTCCCGCTCCGGGATTTCAAGATGGTCGTTTCTTTGACCGTAGAAAAGCGGTGTGCGTGGAGATCGGTCAACGTGAAATCGATGCCACCGGGGGAAGTCCGCCTGATGGAGAATCCGCATTGCCCAACCGGGTCGCAGTCGCCTGTGAGTTCGCGGCGTGGACGGCATTGGCCATAGGCGATTTCACAGGTCGCTGTCTACAATCGCTCTCGAATATATGACCGGTTGCCCGCGCGACGGCGGCCAACACCTGCTGAGCTCTCCCACGGATCAGGCGATGCTTTCACTCTTGAGATACGGATTATTCATGGCAACGTTTGCAGCTTCGTCCCCGCTCGTTGCAGCTCCTCCCGCGTCCAAAACCATCGAGCAGGTCGATGACTACCACGGGGTCAAAGTCGCCGACCCCTATCGCTGGCTGGAGGATGATGTACGGACTTCGCCCGAAGTCGCGAACTGGGTGACGGAACAGAACAAAGTCACGTTCCAGTTCCTCGAACAGATCCCACAGCGGTCCGCGATCCAAAAGCGACTGACCGAGTTGTGGAACTTTGAACGTGTCTCACCGCCGCTCCAGTCAGGCGGGAAGTTCTTTTTCTCCAAGAACGATGGGCTGCAGAACCAGGCTGTGTTGTATGTGCAGGAGGGGCTCGAAGCCGCGCCTCGGGTTCTGATCGATCCGAATTCCTGGTCGAAGGACGGAACCGTTGCTCTCGGGACCGTGAAAGTCAGTCCCCATGGCCGTTATATCGCGTTCGGGCGTCAGGAAGCAGGGTCGGACTGGAACACATTTCGCCTGCTCGATGTCGCGTCGGGACAGGAACTGGCCGACGAACTGAAGTGGATCAAATTCAGCAGTCCGGAATGGACTCCTGATGGCAAGGGGTTCTTCTACTCACGATTCCCGGCCCCGGCTGATGGCCAGGCGTTCCAGAACCTGAACCTCAATCAACAGGTCTATTACCATCGCGTCGGGACCGCGCAAGCTGATGATGTCCTGGTTTACCACCGCCCCGACCATCCCGACTGGGGACTCCACAGTACCGTCTCAGACGATGGGCGATACCTGATCCTGACGATCTCGGTGGGGACGGATGATCGATATCGGGTTTATTACAAGGATCTGTCGGAGCCATTTGCGTTCCCGCAGGCGCTGATCGATCACTTCGATCACGAGTACTCATTCCTCGGCAATGACGGACCGGTGTTCTACTTCCGGACATCATACAACGCTCCACGCAAACGAATCATCGCCATCGATCTGCGAAAGCCACAGCCAGAACACTATCGCGAGATCCTCCCCCAGCAGCCCGAGGTGATGGAGAGCGTCTCTGTCATCGCGAATCAGTTCGTGGTGGAGACCCTCAAGGATGCGAAGACAGAAGTCAATCTCTATGGCATGGACGGACGCAAGATCCGCCAGCTGGAGTTGCCCGGGATCGGGACCGCCAGCGGATTTGCGGGACAGCGATCAGACACAGAGACCTTTTACTCCTTCTCCAGCTTCAACACGCCAGCCAGTGTCTTTCGCTATGACCTGCTGACAGGCAAAAGCCAGCTGTGGAAGGCTCCGACCACACTGGTGAAACCGGATGACTACCAGGTCGAGCAAGTCTTCTATACGAGCAAGGATGGCACGCGCGTGCCGATGTTCCTGGCCTCGAAGAAGGGGTTAAAGCGAGATGGCTCAAACCCGACTCTGCTCTATGGGTATGGTGGATTCAACATCTCTCTGACGCCGACATTCTCGGTGTCGCGTTTACAGTGGATGGAGATGGGCGGACTGTTCGCCATGCCCAGTTTGCGTGGCGGCGGCGAGTATGGGGAGGACTGGCACAAGGCGGGAACCAAGCTCAACAAGCAGAACGTCTTCGACGACTTCATCGCAGCTGCGGAGTATCTGATCGCGGAGAAGTACACGCGAAGTGACAAGCTGGCAATTCAGGGTGGGAGCAATGGTGGCCTGCTGGTTGGAGCGTGTCTGACTCAGCGGCCCGACTTGTTTGGGGCCTGCCTGCCTGCGGTAGGTGTGATGGACATGCTGCGGTTCCAGAAGTTCACCGCGGGGCGCTACTGGGTCGACGACTACGGCTCCTCGGACAATGCCGACGAGTTCGCTGCCCTGTTCAAATACAGCCCGTACCATAACTGCAAACCGGGCGTGAAGTATCCCGCCACCATGGTCACGACTGCGGACACGGACGATCGCGTCGTTCCCGGCCACAGCTTCAAGTTCGCCGCCGCTCTGCAAGCTGCGCAGGCGGGAGACAAGACCATCCTGATCCGAATCGAAACCCGGGCAGGTCACGGAGCCGGTAAGCCGACCGCCAAGATCATCGAGGAAACCGCCGACCAGTGGGCATTTCTGGTGAAAACTCTCGGTTTCCAACCAGAGATCAAGCAATAGATCAGCACTGAATCGGAAGCGTAGCGATCGGAGTCATGTTCCGAACGGCTCACTCCGGGCGCTAACGCTTCCGGCTCTCTGTCATGAACGACTATGGCGTTGGAGAATTGCCACTCGCAGAAATCACTTGCTGCAATCTCTCGACTGCCTCTTTGAGCTTCGGGTCCAGTGCGACGGCAGACTGGATATGCTCACGGGCCTCATTCGGGCGATTCAACCGGAAGTAAACCTCGCCGAGCTTGAGGTTCACGACCGCACGCTTATCCGGCTCGACGGCCAGCTTCAGCGACTTCTCGAACAGAGGAGCGGCCAGATCGAATTGCCCGCGGTACAGACAGATCTCGGCCAGCGAGGCGTGGCTGTTGAAATACTGCGGGTACTCTCGATTCACCTTTTCCAGGATGGCGACAGCTTCGTCGTTTCGTCCGAAGTTGGCCAACATCACAGCTGCCCGCACTTGAGCATCGGGGTCATTGGGAACAGCTGCGGCTGTGGCCTGAGCCTGCTCAAACTGGGAGTAGATCCAGCTGGCTTCCTCTTCATCCGGAGGCAGTACAGCCTTACCCATCAGTGACTCCACGTAAACCCGACTCAGTTGGTTCTTGCGAGACTGGGCGAGGGAGGTGCCGGAGTAGTCAGACAGGAACAGCCAACCGACCAGCAGAATCAGCGGACTCCATTTGAGCAGGTGAGCGACATCCCACGGGTAGTGAACGCTGCCCTCGGCACCTGCCGCTCCCTGATCCAGCCCCAGACTGGTCTGCGTCGACTTCTCCCGGACCTTCCAGATGAATCCGTCGTAGTAGTAATGCAGCAGCGTGGATGTCGCGATGAGGCTGTTCATGAACAGAATCACCGACCCGTTATCGACGAGAGTCGGAATGATCCCCAACGCACCGTAAGCGGCAATCAATCCGACATAGAGCATCACCATCCCACGGCGGAACACAAAGCTCATGAACGAACCGAGGTTCGGGTTCGTACTCACTCGACGGCAGTTATA
>CANJZR010000223.1 GCA_947479075.1 Planctomycetaceae bacterium | reverse complement strand
CATTGACCACATCCAGAGACAGCCCGACGTTCTGGTGGTGATCTGGCAGACCCTCTGTCGAGAACTGGACGGTCACTCCTTGATGGCCATTTGTAGACACTCTGATGTTTTCTTGATGCGTTTCCTTTGTGGTGATGGCCAGGGGCCGGGCATCGCTCAGATCCCTGGGCAACACTAAGAACTGTGGTCTGGACGGAACCGACACACGGAAGGTTTGACGGGCGGAATCTGCCGTGGAACTGCAGGCCTCGACCAGGCAGAGGATTCCAGTGACGAACACAACTGAACATCTCATGGTGATACTGCCTCCAGTTCAATGGATCAGCCACTAACCACGATCGATGAGTTCTGCGTTACACGGCAATTGAGGGGCGCTCGGGTTGGCCCTCCGTTAGATCGTCATCGAGAAATGTTTCGAGATAGGCACGAAGGATCTCCGTGGCAGAAGACTCGTTCTGCCCTCCCTGCTGCAACGCCAGGAGTTTCTGTTCGATGATATCGAGTGTGGCATCATCCAGGTCACCCTGACTGACGATGGATCTGTCGGGCAACTCTGGCGAGCCGGTTGGTATTTCATGAGCAGGCATTGCAAATCGAATTGAGATGGTGTGGAAGTCATCATCAACAACACATTCCACGCCTGCATCCACTCGTTGGTTTTGAGCTGAGTAGAACATGTTGCATATCCACATCCACATAACCCTGCTTTGTCCCCCTCACCTGAGTCAAGCAGGTCATTGACTCAGACAACAAAGGATTGCAGCGCCGGGAACTCACGACCGAATTAAGGTCCGTTCACCTGAGAGAAACCTTATTCACAATCCATTCGTCAAACAGTTAATCTCTTTACGCGGAGAGGCTGTAAGTCGAGGTCCTCTGAGCGACTCGTGAATACACGACAGCCAAAACCGCGTGTAAGCGTCCCCATTACGAAGCATTACAGGACACGCTTATATCGATTTCAAAACACAACATTTCCACATCGTATGTCTCTCTTTCTCATCATGTCCCGGATTCACATCAATGACGAGAGTTACCGACAGAACCCACGATCCAGATACCATTGTGTTGCGTGACGAATCAGTTCCTGGGCATTCTTGAGATTGAGTTTGTCTTTGATACGAAAACGGTGTGTTTCGACCGTCTTCACACCCACCTTGAGTTTCTCAGCGATCTCCGCAGAGCTGAGCCCTTTCCCGATGAGTTCAAAGACCTCCAGCTCACGATCGGACAAAGCACTCAGCGGCGATTGCTCCAGCGGTTTCTTCCCGGTGATTGCCTGGATAAACAGACGACTGCTGATCGCCTCGCTCACGAAAATGTGCCCTGCCAGTACTCGGTCCACCGCGGAAATCAGCTTTTCCCGGGCTTCCTGCTTATGCAGGTATCCCAAGGCACCCGCACGCAACACACGTTCCGCAAACAACGACTCATCGTTCATCGACATGACGAGGAATTTCGTCTTCGACGGTGTTTCGCGGATCTGCTTGATCAGATCCAAGCCGTTTCCGTCAGTCAGCGACAGATCCACAATGGCAAGATCCGGTTGCAAAGCATTGATCAGATCGACCCCCTCCTTGACCGAAGGAGCTTCGCCTTTGACCTTCCATTCGGAACGCTCCTCCAGAACCGAGATCATTCCGTGGCGGACGATGGGATGATCATCAATGATGGCGATTGTGGCGTTCATGTTCCCAAGTGTCCTGATGAGGTCGTTCAGCGTTCCTTAACTCGACAGACTACGGAAGTACCACAATTCGTTTCTGATTCGATCGTCAGGCTTCCTCCGAGCAGGTTCGCTCGATACTGCATCGTGCTCAGACCGACTCCCGTGCCTGGAGTGACCGCTGGACTGAAACCTATCCCATTATCAATAATACGCAAGCTCAACTCATTGGACTCTTTTTTCAAATGCAACTGGATCTTCCTGGCTTGACTGTGACGCAGCGCGTTGGCAACAGCTTCTTGGGCGATTCTGTAAAGCTGCGAAGCGACCTGATTGTCATCGATGAGAACGTCTCCTGAGAATTGGCACGCGATCTCTGTGTGCGAGTGAATTCGTTCCGCCAGATCCATGAGCGCGAATTTGAGCCCTTCCGCAGTCACATTGAAGGGAACCAGACACTTCGCGATTGACCGCACTTGAATCAGAGCTTGGTCCAGCCCCTCAACGATCTCATGGGCCAGCTTATGCTCTGCCAGTTGCTTTCGAGAGAGTGACGAATGCAGTTTTCCAGCCAATAATCCAAGACCTGTCAATTCCTGTCCAATTCCGTCATGCAGATCCTGGCCGATCCGTCGCTGTTCGTTATCCGTGAATTCCAGGACCACTCTCTGAAGCTCGTTGTGCTCTGCGACTTCCTGGTGTAGCGAGTCCATGGCATTCTGCAGTTCGGCAGTTCGAGAGCGAACACGATCCTCCAACTCCACATTCAGGTGAACAAGCTCATCCATCAAGCGCATTCGATCAGTGATATCGGACCGAATCGCAACATACTGGGCCGGATGACCTGTTTCATCGAGAAACGGCACGATGGTCGTGTCGACCCAGTAATGAGAGCCATCTTTTGCACGATTACGTAGCTGGCCTCGCCACACTTTCCCCGAGGTGATCGTCGACCAGAGATCCTGAAAAAATGATCGAGGATGATGTCCCGAGTTGATGATCCGATGATCTTTGCCAATCAACTCCTCGCGAGAGTACTTTGACGTATCACAAAACTTGTCATTGACGTAGGTAATCCGCCCCTGAACGTCGGTGATTGCGACCAGGGCGTGTTCGTCGAGAGCAGTTTTCAGGCTTTGAATTTCACGCAATGACCCCCGGAGCTGCTGCTCGATTTGCCGCAGGTCATCGATGTCCGTATTGGTGCCATACCATTTCACGATTGTCCCGGACTTGGACTTGAGAGGGACCGCACGAGTCTTGAACCAGCGATAGACGCCATCGTATCGCCGAATCCGAAACTCAATATCCAGATTCCCCCCATGCGCAGCCGTGTCATTCCATTGCCTGGTCGCGAATTCTCGATCATCAGGATGTAACTGTAATGCCCATCCGTAACCCAGCTGCTCCTGTTCAGGAATACCGGTGTATTCAATCCATTGAGGTCCCAGATAATCACAGCGACCGTCCGGCAAACACGACCACACCATCTGGGGCAGTGTCTCGGCCACCTGGCGGATATCGTTCAGTCTTCTCGCCAGGTCTTGACTCGAAATCATCAACGACATGCTGATCTCGAGGCGTTCAGCCATTTCCGCGGCCAGTGCGTGAACCGTGATCGCCATCGTGCAGACGAACCCCTGCACTAACAGCTGAGATTCAATCTGCGAGAATTGGGAGAATGCGCCAACACCATGAGCGGTCTGCCTGATTGAAATCCACGCGACGGCAACGACACCAATGGCAGCAATTCTCTGGCCCAACCAAATGATGAGCAACAGAAACACAGGAGACAGGAGGTAGACATACTGACTTTCCCAATGACGTGGTAACCAGCCACCAAAAGGAATCGCCGCCACGGCAATCAACAGCGCGATCATGACAATCGAGTCTTTGAGTGGGGGCAGTCCGTTTTCCACGCCCCTGGTCTGAAGCGAAATCAGTATCAATGGCGTGAGTACCAGAATGCCCACCAAGTCGCCCGACCACCATGTCAGGCCGATGTTCGAACAGATTTCCCTTGAAATGACTCCGCTGGCCCAAAGACTGCAGGTGGCGACACAGGCACTGGCCAATGACACGACAACGGCTATTCCAGAGAGTTGCAAGACTGTTCTGGAGTTCCTGACGGTGTTCAGAGGGCCAATCAGCTTGCGGAAGAGCCATTCGCCGATCAACGCTTCCAGCGTGCTCCCCAGAGCGATGGCCCCCGAGAGAACGACCAACTTGAATGGACTCCCAGATTGTCCTGGCAAAAATGCCAACACATTGGCGAAGTATGCGCCCGCAAATACCCCCGACCACACTCTCCGCCCCAGGACCAGCATCAACGCCAGGGCAATCCCCGAGGGAGCCCATATTGTCGTTGCATAAGAATTTTCGTATGTGAGGCGCTGCGAAAATTGAGCAAATATCAAATAGAGAACGGCAGTCAGCGAGGACGCTGACCAGTTTGGAAGTTCGCGGTCATTTCGGCATGATGAAGTCGAATGGCTCATCCTGATCACCTTCTTCTACCGCATTCCGCCCGGGATTAAATCTCCTTAATGCTGCATTGTTTTCCCCGTATGATCGGCCGCCTCACGAATTACTTTGCACGAATTCTGCGCACAAAGTCAAGTGATTGTAAGACGATCACTGACAACCCCGGTCCGTTGTAAGAGCGGCCCGGGCCAGCTTGAAGTGTGAAGCGTGCTTTTTATCGGAAGTCAGCGAATCTTCAGAGACGAGCAAAGCGGCAGGGAACTCCTCGAGTTCAGTTCGTTCGACACTCGGTCATCCCAAAATGCTCCGAACTTTCTCCCCCTACTTCTCAACGATGACTCCCAGAGTCTTGATCCTCGATGCCAGCGTCGTGGGCTTGATCCCCAATTGAGCCGCGGCTCCGTCAGGTCCGTAGATTTTCCCCTTGGAGACCTTGAGGGCCAAGCGAATATTGTGGGCCTCAAGGTCACGCATTTCGCTTTCGGTCAGGATGCGTTCGACCAACGTGTCCGAGGCGGTTGGTGGTGCCTTCCTGGGCGCATCCTTCGCGAGTTCGATTCGGAGCTTACCATCAGACGCCCCGATGGACGCTCGTTCGAGAACGTGTTGGAGTTCGCGGACGTTGCCGGGCCAGCTGTAGTGTTGCAGCTGCTGTACGTTGGCGAGTGTCAGTCGTATGCGTCGGTTACCCAGCTTGCGGGCGAGCCGATCAAGGAACTGTTCTGCCAACAGCGGGATATCCTCGGCGCGGTTGCGGAGTGGTGGGATCTCAATGGGGAAGACGCTCAGACGATAGTACAAATCCTGACGGAAGCGGCCCGCGTCGGACTCTTCTCGCAGCTTGCGGTTGGTCGCAGAGATCACACGCACATCGACTCGGAGAGTACGCTCGTCACCAACCCGTTCGAGTTCACCCTCTTGGAGTACGCGTAACAGCTTGGCTTGCAGGTCGAGTGGGATCTCACCGATCTCATCGAGGAACAGCGTCCCTCCATCGGCCAGTTCGAACCGACCGGTCCGATCTCGTAGAGCCCCGGTAAATGAACCTTTGGCATGGCCGAAGAATTCACTTTCATAAAGTTCTCGCGGGATCGCTGCGCAGTTCACTTTGATGAAGGGCTTGTCGGCACGGAGGCTACGGCGGTGAAGTTCACGAGCGACTAGTTCCTTCCCCGTACCGCTCTCCCCGAGAATCAGGACGGAGGAATCGGTGGGGGCCACCAGATCAATCTGTCTGGCCACAGCTTGCAGGGCAGGACTTTGTCCGACCAGTTCTCCATAGGACGAGCTTTCTTTGGCCTCTTCCCGGAGGTATTCGTTCTCCAGTTCGAGTCGACGTTTGAGCGATTCGATCTCCTCCAGCGCCCGAGCATTGGCAATCGCAGCTGCCAGATGATCGGCAATCATCCGCAGCCACTCGAAGCATGACTCACCCGGTTGCTGTCGAGAGAAGAGTCCGAGCACTCCGAGCACCTGCCCTCGATGGACGAGCGGGTGCCCCGCAAAGGACGTGATCCGTTGCTCGCGGACCCACTCCGGTCTCGCGATCCAATTGCAGTCGCCCGAGACATCGCGAACCTCAAGCGACTGACCGGTCCGGGCAATCGTCCCGATTTTGCGGACTCCAATCGGGAAACGGCGAAAGGCTCCATTGAGCCGATCCCACGATTCGCTCGCGGGATCAATCGGGTGACCGGCGCTGGCGACCAAATCGAGGCATCGATCCCGAGAGGGGCACTCCGCCGCCAGGAAGCACTTCGAGCAATCGCCCGGCAGAGGAGACTCCACAAGCCAGATTCGAGCGAGTGCTACAGCTGGCCCTTCGGCCAGTCGTCGAACGGCCAAGGGCAGCAGTTCGGGCAGATGGTGCCGCCCCGCCAGTTCCAGCAGGATGAGTCGAGGGTCGCCCAGGATCGCCGGAGATTGAAAGGTCGTGGTCATGCCTCAAAGTGTAACGATATTTCGTTGTCAACAACGAATATTCATTGAATCACGAGTTTTCGTGACACGCAGAAGACAATCACATATAACACAAACACATAACACGATTCATGTTACACAATATCATCAACATTGGCACGAGATCTGTATTACGTCTCCTCCGTTGCCAGCGAATCTCGCGACTGGCCGATTTTCATCGAAACAAAGGAACAGATCATGTCTCGCATCCATCAAATCGCTCCCCAAGCTGCCACCGGAAAAGCTCAGGAGCTGCTCTCAGCTGTGAAGGGTAAGTTGGGTTTGGTTCCCAACATGACCCGGGCGATGGCGAACTCTCCAGCTGTGCTGGAAGGCTACCTCGGGCTGAGTGGCTCGCTCAGCCAGGGAAGCCTGTCCGCGAAGACTCGTGAGCAGATCGCCCTGGCCGTCGGACAAGCGAACAGCTGCGACTACTGCCTCGCCGCTCATTCGACCATCGGCAAGATGGTCGGACTGACCTCGGAGCAGATCCT
>CANJZR010000222.1 GCA_947479075.1 Planctomycetaceae bacterium | reverse complement strand
TTCTTCGGCGAGTTCAAATTGCGTGCGCTGGTCGCGGATGCGTTCGAGGCCTTTTTCGTAGCAGTCGCAGTGCTGGATACGGATGGCCTGCAGGGCGAGGTCTTCGGCAGTTTCGTAGTCACCACGGCTGGCAGATGCGAGGGCCAGATTGAAGATGGCTGCGTCGTTGTTGGGGTTCACTTTCAGGACAGCTTCCCACGATCTGGTCGCCTCGTCCCAGTTACCAGCTTCAGCCGCCCGGACGCCTTTACGCACCGCGAAGACACCACGGTTGGTCCAATGACCATTGGCCAGAGCGATCGAACAGTCGCCACACTGGGGCGTGAGCTGTGACGCCACCTCGTGGCCGCAACGCTGGATTAACGTCTGCTCGACCGAATCCTCTGTGGATTCCGGCTCGGCTTCCAGACAGCTGATGCGGTTGTGACAGAGAGTCTCTCCCGTACGCGTATCAATGAGCCGGTAATCGACAGTCATTGTACGATTCGGCTTGGCGCTCGAACGCGAACCGCCAAAGAATCGCGATCGCGGGCATTCCGCAGACTCCTCGGAGACTATCGTCCCGGTCAGGACAGCATCGATATCGGCTTGCCGGGCTGCGGTGAGAGCCTCTTCCAGGGAGGGCGACTCATCGTTCATCGAGACATTTGTGACGGCGGGCAGCGAGCTGGCACTGACGATCGTGTAGGTCCCGGACTCTGAAAACGAATCAGACACCTCTTCCGAAACTCGAACTCCCCACTCCCCTTCAAAGGGAAGGACGGCGACAGTCTCAACACCCTCAATCTGGGCAGAGACGGGACGCCACATTGGAATTTTGGCAAAATGCGAGCACCCACTGGATGCAATGACCACCATCAAGGCGATCAGCGAGAGCCGATAAAAGGGCACCCCACAACGCATGTTGAGTTGTCATTCCGTTGAGCGAAAGGATTGACATCCGTCGCGCATGAATCGCGCTCAATCCATATACTTTGTTTTATCGGATTTCGACAAGAGGATCAGAATAGCAAAGGTGATCGACCGGTTGAGATTCGCCGATTCAGATCGACTTTGAATCAAATTTCACTGTTGCGAAGGAAAAATTGTGTGGGAGCGGCTAATCGCGCAGCGCAGGATGATTGGCTGGCTGGGGTCAATCGGGCTGTTGGCAGGCGGCATACTCAGCCTATCTTCCGCAGATCAACGGGACGGACTTGGTGGAAGCCTGTTTCGTGCGGGAGTGGTTCTGGCAGCTTTGTGGTTGGCTTTACCTGCCCGGTACGTTCCAGGGACCATGACCTTTTCGATCTGGCAAGGTCTCGGGTTTTTGTCGGTTATGTTGGCATTGGTCCGACGACCGTGGATAGTTGTTCCCCTTCTCGTAATTATGGGTCTTCTCAGCTTGTTCACCCGGCGTCGTGGGTAGACAATGATTGCTCAGAGGTCGATTTGAAGCTGGCCAATCCGCCTCTGTGTTGAATTGAATCCCTCATGTCTCCATGCACTTGTGACATGTGAGGCAAGTTTGCCGGACCCTCTGATGAGCGTTGCGACTCCTGAAGCTGGTACTGTTCGCCGATGGCTTACATCCCCTGCGCTCCCGGTTTGGGTCGCCACATTGGGGTGTCTCCCGCTTCTCTCAGTCCATTTCGAACAGCTCTGGTCGCGTCCCCACTACCGGTATTTCCCGGTCATCCTGATCCTTGTCCCAATTTTGCTGCTTGTCAGACGGACAGATCCGGACCAGCACACCAGCACACAACGCCCATTTTGGGCGGGAGTCGCACTCCTGGCCGCCCTGGCGCTGGCTGCATACTCAGTCCTCAAGATTTCCCCGCTCGTGTGCTGTGCTGCGTGGCTCTTGTCCATCGTCGCTTACGTGATGCGGACACCGACCAACATCTGGGCACTGTGGGCGCTGATGTGCATGCTGCTGCGTTTGCCGCAGGGACTGGATGTCTGGTTGATTCAACGGTTGCACAAGATCACCACCCCGGTCAGCAGCGGGATTCTCGACCAACTCCAGGTCGATCACATCCGCGAAGGAAATGTGCTCTGGTTTCCCGACCGTAAGCTGTTTATCGAGGAGGTCTGCAGCGGGTTTTTGTCCCCCTTCACGATCATCGCCACAGCTGCGATCCTGGGCGCGGTGTTACGGCGATCACTGTTCCACACGTTGATTCTCATGCTGGCAGGCTGCTGCTGGGCTGCGGCAGCAAACATCTTGCGAGTCGTGGCCATCTCGTATTGTGTTGAGCGTCTGGGGATCGACTTAACCTCCGGCAGACCACATGACTTTCTCAATTTGTCAGTTTTTTGCGTCACGCTCGCGGTTCTGGTGAGCACGGACAGCGTGCTGAGATTCTTTCTCGGCCCCATCGAAATCGATGAATCAAGTGCGTCGGAGCCCGTCTACGAGAACCCTGTGATCCGTTTGTGGAACTGGATGTTCTGGCCCCTGCATGAGAGGCCGATGGGATTGCTTCGGGAGCGTCTCTCCCGGCCGGCCTCCACAGTCGGCTTCATCTGGATCGCGTTTGTCCTGTTGATCTCGGCAGGCTTCCTGTCGCTGGGTGCCCTGCAGATTTGGGGAGGCATCGGGCCATTTGCCTCCACAGATCCATTTCGTCAGGCGGTCGACGCACTCTCCAAGGACAGCTTCCCACCAGAACTGTCAGGCTGGACGATGACCGATTTCCGACGGGAGACCCGCTATCCATCCAGTGAATTCGGCGAGCACTCCCGCCAATGGACCTACGAGCGTGCGGGGAAAGTCGTCACGTTATCCATCGACTACCCGTTCCATGATTGGCACAAGCTCGATGTCAACTATCTCGAAATGGGCTGGAACGTGGAATCATCGGTCCCACTCCCGGATGGATCATCGGCCCTGCAGCACGCCTTGGCGAACTCGGAAGACGCGGGCCTACTGATTTACGATATCGTGGACCAGATGGGGCAGCCCTACAAACTCTCTCTCGATCAACGGGTCGAAACCCGCTGGAAACAGATGTTTTACGAGAATGCGACACGCTGGTCGCCCCCGAAGTACTATCAAGTCCAACTCTTATATCTGGCCCCGACACTCAGTCGTCCGGACGAAGACACGGTCTCCGAACTCCAGAAAATCTTCTTGGAATTCCGTAGTGGATTTGGCCAGCAAACATCCTCCGCGCCAACGGGGAGGCAGCCATGATTTCCTGGGAAAACCCGTGGGGAGCATCTCGAGATCTCTTGTACCGAATTCGGACATTGCCCAGTTACATCGCCTGGTCATTGCTCGGTTTTGTGTCCGGATGGGTCCAGACTCGACGAATTCCCACGCTGCTGATTGGGTTGCCCAGCCTGGTCATTGCATCGCTCATGATTGCAACGACACTGAAGGCTCGAGCGGGTCTGAACACGGAAACGATCCAACATTACATCGAGAATGCTCAACAGAATCTCAAGAACAATCAGATCGAGCAGGCCGAGTTTTACATGAGCCGGTTAAGGTCCTTGCAACATCAGGCTGACCCGCTGCTGACGACCCGTGCGGAGATCGAGTTGCGACGCGACCGCCCTGACCTGGCGGAGACCTGCTACCGTCAGATGCTGGCCAATCAGGACCACACTCTGGATGCGCTGGCCCATCAGAAACTCGCCCTAATCGAACTGCAAGCGTCACATGCTGGGAAAGTGAATGGAGCCAGCGAAGCCATTTACCATTTCCAACAGGCTCTCATCATCAATCCTGACGACCTCGTCAACCGCGAACTCCTGGCCCGCCTCTACATCAGTCGCGAGGACTTCAATGCGGCCATCGAACAACTGGAACTCGTCGCACAACGTAAACCGGCCATCAATCTCGAACTCGCCCGTTTGTATAAGCGGGTCGACCGCAAAATCCTGTCGGCGGAAGCCGCGGCCAAGGCTGAGAAGTATTTGCAGGAAGAACTCGCGAAGAACAGCACGTCTTCGGGGACATCAGAGGAGTTGGACCGCCAAAAGATCCATCACTCGAATCTGATTCTCAATTTGATTGAAGCCGATGTCCTGCAAAACAATCTGGACGAGGCCATCAAGCTGGCCACTGATGAACTCGACCGGGATAACTCACCAGAACTCCGAAACAGACTGGCCGCAATCTATCTCATGAAGGCAAATGGCCTGCCTCCCACGGACGCGGCCTGGGCCAAACGCTGGGAATTCGTCGCGCTGAGTCGGAATTACGATCCTGATTCTCCGGAATCGCTATCGATTCTGGCTAACATTGCAGCGAATGCACCGATGAAACTCCGTCAGATGGCGGCACAGGAAATCTCCCCATACCTCGACAACGGCAAGGCCCCTCCCTCCGCGTTCTTCCTGGTGGGGACAGCTGCCGCCGAAAGCAAGCAGTGGGGCACGGCCGCGAAACTGCTGCGGAAAGCTGTGGAGATCAACCCGGAAGCTGACGCGGGTTGGAACAACCTTGCTCACGTTCTCGTGTCACAGACCCCGCCCGACTGGGTGGAAGCGGAGCGCTGTGTCAATATCGCATTACAGCTGAACTCCGCCCCCCCCCGTTACCATCAAACTCGGGGGCAGATCATGATCGGGGTACAAAAATGGGCACAAGCTGCTCGAGAACTGGAGATTGCCCGCATCAGTCTTAAGGCCGATCCGGAAATTTACCTGGGACTGGCAGAAGCCTACGGTCAACTGGGCGATGAAGATCTGGCCGCATTCTACCGTACCCGCCACGAAGCACTGACTCGTTGAACAAAAGCTGCACACACAACCCAGGCACAATCACCGTAAACCACATCACAGATATCACTTAACAAAAACAACATGCTCTAACGATCGAAGCACGTCTCGTCCATGGATCTTCAGGTTAACCAGAAAAACCTGACCAAATCACTTATGCAACAATATTCGACTGAACCATCAAAACATTTCTGATCGTTCGGACCAGCTTGCTTGTGTCCCACATAACCGGAAAATTTCACATCTATTGAAGATGTCAAGTCATCAATCCGTTAAAAGAGATACGTTCTAGAGAACATCTTGTTGCAACCCCTCGTCAAGTTGGGTAAACTTCCCAGACTGACACTCCCATCTCGATGGGCTCATTAGGACCTGAAGCATGCGAAAGAACTGGGTTTCCCTGGCGGGATTTCTCGCTCTGGCCGTTGGTCAAAGCGGTTACCGCACCTATGGAGAAGACGCGGCGATTGCCGATCCGACTCCTGTCAACAGCTCGGAAGTCGCTCCAACGCCTTTGGGTGTCACGGCTAACAAGCCGGAAGCTCTTACTACCGCACCAGTTTCCCAGGTCGCTGAGTCTGATGCACTCGGATTCTGGACCGTGGGATCTGATGGACAGGCCACCAATGCCTCACAGACCACCGTCCGAGTCGTTCGCTCTGGCCGTATTGTGCAGACGCGAAAGGTTGGACAGGGCGGAGTGGCACAGATTAGCCAGTTGAGCCCTGGCCCCTACTCCATTATGGCAAGCGGGTCCGAGGGATTCGCGGCGTTTGGAGCCTATCTGGGTGATCCAGCAGGTTCCGCTGTCAGCCGCATTGGTCTCGTACCCCAACGTGATGCGCAAGTTGTTCGTGGTCTGATTCGCACTCATTTGGAGTCGGGTGCTGCTTCCGAAGCAACACAACCTACCAAGGAAATCACTCGCCTGTCGGCCGAGGAAAACGCCAGCTTTGAAATCCAGGCTGACGGATCCGTGAAGGGCCAGATCATCCGTGCCGCAGCAGATGGCCAGCGAATTGAGCCCATCGCGAACCTGTTTGTTGCGTTTGTGCGCGATGGGCAAGTGGTTGCCGAATCTACCTCAGATGCAAATGGTGAATTCTCCGCAACAGGTTTGAGTGCAGGGATTCATTCACTCGCCATTGCTGGTCCCGGTGGATTTGCAGCCTTCTCAGCGGAAGTGATCCAGGCTGAGCCACTGGCACAGGGACAGGTCAAGCAGTTCCAGTTCGTCGCATTGCAGTCGGGTTCCGGGTCCACGGTCGTTCCCGCAACTCCGAGTGATGCTCGATTGCTGAACCAGACCCAGCAAGGTCCTCCTGAAAACGGACCTCCTGGTATGGCTGGGCTGGCAGCTCCCGGATTCGGCGGCGGTGCAGGGGGAGGCGCCGGAGGTGGAGCTGGCGGTGGTTTCGGTGGCGGTGGACTGCTCGGAGCTGCCCTTGGCGCAGCTGGTGGTGCACTCGCTGGTGCCCTCATTGCCGACGATAACAACAATCCTCCTGCGACCCCAGCGGCCCCGTAATCAATTGACATCTGCGTTGGTAAGATGATATCAGCCAGCGTATGACTACCCTTCTTCAAGTTGCGCTCTGCGGTTTGGTGATGGCGGCTCCCTGGTTTTATGGGGCCGTTACCGCCAAGCCGCAGTTCTATTTGGCCGTGGCCCTTTCGGTCATTGGGGTTCTGCGATTCATCCAGCGTCTGTTCAATCCGAACGGACAGCGATCAGCTGGTATCCCCACAGTGATTATCCCAGCAGCGGGCTTAATCTTGCTGGGAGTTTGGCAACTCGTTCCATTCGGGGACGCATCCCCACTCGCCGAAATCAAATCTGCGACCTTCAGCAACCTTTTACCCGAGTTGCTGACAACTCCCGAGTTGGCAGG
>CANJZR010000221.1 GCA_947479075.1 Planctomycetaceae bacterium | reverse complement strand
TATCTCCCCCGTCCAGATCGTTATCGACAACATCCCCAAGAGTCTGATCGGACCGCTCGGCGACAAGCCCAACGTGATCGGGGTCATTGTGATCGCCTGTGCGTTTGGTGTGGCACTCCGAGCCCAGAAGTCCCGCGCGATCGCCAACGTTCAGGATATCGTTGAGGTTGCGTATCAGGCGTTGGTCTCCGTCCTGCACTGGATCATCGACCTCGTGCCGATCGGAGTTCTGTCGATCGTGGCCAAGGTCGTCGGCACCGAGGGTTTCGGTCCCTTCAAGGCGATGGCCGCCTTTATTGTGGCCGTACTGCTGGCACTGGCGATCCAGGCCTGCTGGTACCTGCTGCGTATCCGGTTCTTTTCGTGGTGCCGACCGCGGGATGTGCTGCGCGGGATGCGGGATTCGCTCCTGATGGCCTTCTCGACCGGCAGCTCCACAGCCACGATGCCGGTGACTTATGCCTGCCTGAAAGACAAGGTCGGCGTTCGCGAACGATCGGCCAGTCTGGGGGCTCTCGTCGGTGCCAACTTCAACAACGACGGCACAGCTCTCTATGAGGCGATGTCGGCCCTGTTTGTCGCCCAGCTGTTGGGGATCCAACTGGGTCTTGGGGATCAGCTGCTTGTCGTGCTCACATCGATTGTGGCCTCAGTCGGAGCTGCGGGGATCCCCGAGGCCGGACTGGTCACGATGACATTGGTCTTCACGGCAGTAAAGCTACCGACCGACTACATCGCCCTACTCCTCACCGTCGACTGGTTCCTCGACCGCAGCCGGACCACGATCAATGTTCTGGGTGACGTGAACGTTGCCTGCCTGCTGGATGGAAGGGTGAAACAAGAAGTCCCAACTCTGACCGAAGCGGGGACTGGGACAGTGGCTCCGACGTAGGGCCTCGCTTTGCTTGGGACAGACAGGAATGTCTGTCCTACTTTGGTTTCCAAGCGGAACGGACATTCCTGTCTGCTCTTGCGGAGTGAAGACCAGCTTTTAATCTGTCACAGGAGGCAGACTCATCTCGCCTGCGAGTTTTGAAGTTGCTCAATTGCGATTGATCCCGAAGGGATCCCAGAAATTAGCCGGCGGTTGAGCGAAGCGATACCACCGGCCGACGAAGAATGCGATCATGTTTTCAGTTTTCCGGTGGAGCGCCTCCGGCGACCACCGGCTAATTTCTATGAACCCTCCGGGTTCATTCTCGAAACGCTTCACTTCAAAACTCGCGAGCCCTCCACTTTCTCCGACTATGATCGCGTCAAGATCACGGGGCCTTCGACCTGACACGGATTCGGTAATCAATCCCAATCGTCGTAGCTGCCGAGGTCGCGGCGAATTCTTCGGGAATCGGTGGAGATTTGAGCGTGGCAGTCTCACCCTCGAACTGCCACAGAAACGGTTGATCAGTGAGTGGATCGACGGGAATCGTCAGATCCTGAATGTCGTCCAGCGAGGCGGGCAGTTTCCCATCGTGTGTCCCCATGTAATGGCGGACGGCTTCGACGACCCGCAGAGAAGCGACCCGACGCTTCAGTGACCACGCCGACACATAGGCTTCCACCGGGCTGATGTGAGGCCAAAATCGAATCCCGGTCGCATCCTGCATGGCCTGAGCCTCGGCCAGCAGTCGGCGGTAGGCATGTCTGGCTTCGCGAGGCCGAAGCGTGCAAATGGCACTCGTCTTTTGGTCCAGGTTCAGATGCAGTTGCGTATACCATCGCAGACCGGCTTCCTCATCCGACATCGCGGCAACTTTCTCGGCCGGAATGCCTTGGCGTGCGGTGAGGTCGGCACGAGCAGTTTTCGCGTAAACAGTGAAGTAAGACCGTTTGAGTGTCTCATCCACGCTCTTGTCCGCGGACTTCAAATATTCGAACTCGATCAGGAATGACACCAGTTGGTGGGCCATCTCCTTCCACTCCTCAGGAGTCCGAGGACGGTCCAAATCGCGAACAGCTGGAAAGGCGATCTCGAACATTTGCAGGCGGGTTGCCTGATCGAATTCGATCAGCGACTCGGGGAGATTACTAATCGCCCAGTACATATTGGGGCTATTCGGCTGGGTGATCATTTCCCGGGTCAGCTTGAGCATGCTGAGCTGGAATGAAACTGCGACTTGTTGGGTGATGTAAAATGGCGTCTGAGCGACGTGCTTGGCATTCGAAATCCCAACAAGAATCCCTTCTCGCGCCAGATCGAACTCCCCTCGAGACAGGTGATAACGAACGCGTGCGGAAAGACCGTAATTCAAAAAGGAACGCAGCCCTTGAACATCATTGAGCAGGATCAGATGCGGAAATGATGTCTCATGAATGGGGTATTCCCACTGAGCTTCCCGACGGTATGCAGCGCGTTTGATCTCCAGATAAAAACGATCGGGGAAGATGTAGTCTTTCTCAAAGGTCGCCCACTCGGGAGCGGTCAGTGGCCGTTGTTCCCACTCCGGCAGGGTGGGAACAATCTTGTTCATCCAGTGGAGCTGATCCCAGGGGAGCCTCAGCAGGATTGGGGCTGCGTTGCCGTCATGACGTTCGTTCTCGGCGGGGTACAACCGGTATTTCAAAGCCGGGGATTCGATCGCCCGCCCTTCCAGCAGCAGTTCCACCGGGGGCGGGACAGCGGGGGGCTCGGCAAAGGCTTCAGAGGCGATGGCGCCCCAGGCCAGAAGGATGAGGCATAACGATCGCATGGTGGTCTCCTTTTCGAGATGAGTCCACCGGCGACTGACCAGGGACTGCGGTGTGTGAGTTGAGCGAACAGAGGTTCGAAAGAGTGACGATGTTCGTTTGCAGAGTTCGTCGTCCGTTCACCAACCCGAAGCGTCAGCGAGGGCGAGTGGCAGGAAGACGTGGTGTTCAAGCAGGGCCAGTTGCAGGCGTTCGATTCCGAAGTACCCGGGCGAGCGAGACACCGGGTCAGTGCGTCCTCCCTCGCTGACGCTTCGGGCTAGTGAAGTGGACTTGGACACGTACTAGAACAACTCGGCCCGCCACGGCTGACCGGCTCTCAGAGTGCCGGATTCAGCCTCGATGTTTGATCGTGCCAGGCGTTCGGTCCATGATTCGCGGGGCTCGTCCGGGACTTGCCAGGCATCCAGATTCACGGAAACGACAGAGGGGAGAGAGATCGCCAGCTCAGGCTCCGTCACCGGGGCCGGGATAGCCACAGCAGGAGCAACGGGTGGCGGGATGACTGGCAGCTCATTGACTGGTGACCGAGGCACATCCCGACGGGCGAGGGACTGATCGCGAACCATCGGCACGGCCAGGGCAAGCACGAGCACACTCAATAGACCTGTCGCAACTTGCCACCGTCTGACAGAACGGCGAATCGACAGAGCCCCCGCGCCGAAGGCACAGGCATAGAGCATCCGTTGCTGCTCGCCAGCGTCCAGTTGGGGGACTGCAGCTGCGAGCTGAGCTTCCAGAGACTGGAGCTGAGGATCGGTGAACTCGGGAGAATTCATGGCCGGGTCTCACAAGATGGTTCAATTTGGGTACGCAGGGCTTCCAGGGCCTCGCGGTAGCGGCGAAAGGCCGTGGCGGTCGAGACGCCGCACATCTGGCCAATCTCTTCGAGTGTCAGCTGGCCCCAGATCCGGGCCACCAAAACTTCACGCAGTTCATCCGCCAGAGCGGCAACGGCAGCGTGCAAGTCGGCGATCTCCAGCGGATCTGTGGGTGCGGCGACGACCTCGGTTTGTGCCGTGGCCAGCTCACGGTCGCGACGGCGACGATCGGACAATCGCCGCTTGAGCGCCACGTTGCGACTGACTTGATAGAGCCACGCCACCGGGTTGTCGGGCTCGGGGTCTTGCGTCGCCAGCCTGGTGAACGCCTCCTGAACGGCGTCCTCCGCAGAATCGCCACACGAACGAACCCACAGCTGCAGAGATGCCCCATGCCTTTCGATCAGCTTCGACAGGTGGAGAGCATCGATCGGCATGTCCTACTCACCACGGGGAAAGCCTTCACACAGACATGACCTCGCCGAACCGGTGAGTTTTCACGGATTTCGTGGCCAACCCTGAAATACTAACGGGATTCGAACACCTCGTCCCTCACGGTGGAATTTCACTCGATTTACTCGGTTTTATTGGTATATTCTTTGCCTCGCATTCTGACCTCACCCACACACTCGGAAACCACACATGGCCGTTGAACGTAGTCTGATCCTTTTCAAGCCCGATGCAGTCCAGCGGAAGCTGTGTGGAGAGTTGCTGTCCCGGATCGAACGGAAGGGCCTGAAGGTTGTCGGCCTGAAGCTGTTGCAGGTCACGCCCGAGCTGTCGAAGCAGCACTATGCCGAGCATGTGACGAAGAAGTTCTACCCGCTGCTCGAAGACTTCATCACCAGCGGTCCGGTGGTGGCTGTGGCGGTCGAGGGCATCGAGGCGGTCAAGGTCATGCGGGCCATGATGGGTTCGACCAACGGTCGTGACTCGGCCCCCGGCACGATCCGCGGCGACTTTGGCTGCTCGCGTCAGATGAACCTGATTCACGGAAGCGACAGCCCGGAAGCGGCTCAGCGCGAACTGGGTATCTACTTCAAGCCGGAAGAGCTGATCAGCTGGGCCACGGTTCTGGAAGACCACATTACTGCGGCTGACGAGCGGTAACAGTCTGGCAAGTTCTGCGGCTCCGTGGGGCCCGGCCGGTGGCCTTGGTTGACTGACTCACCGCATCGTGTCAGAATTCTGATCGAACCGAGAACTCCTCACTCGTGTCTTCTCTCACATGAACCACAACCAACTCCTGCTTGGCCTACTGCTCCTGCCCTCCTCACGGAGGTCTTAGGCCGGTTGGCGAACGCGTTGCGATTCACCTCAGCCTTGAGACTCTCCGGAGTCTCAAGGCTGATTTTGTTTCACGCTGATTTGTTCCACTGAGTCAGCGAGCGGCAGACGCGAGTCTGCCGAGTCCCCTGACAGATCACTCTCTCCCTCGGCTCACGCCGGGGGCTCGCCCGGAATCGAACCATGTCCGACACGATCACGATCTTCGACACCACTCTTCGCGATGGCGAGCAGTCGCCAGGCTGCAGCATGACGACTCCTGAGAAGCTGGAGATTGCGAAGGCACTGGTCGACCTGGGCGTGGATGTGATCGAGGCGGGATTCCCGATCGCTTCGCCGGGGGACTTTGATGCGGTCTCGCAGATCGCGAATAAGTTCGGCGACCAGACGACGATCTGTGGACTGGCTCGCTGCCGGACCGAAGACATCGACCGGGCGTGGGAGGCACTCAAGGGAGCCCAGAACGTCCGCATTCACGTCTTCCTCGCGACGAGTGCGATTCATCGCGAGTTCAAGCTCAAGATGGCGAAAGAAGAGATCGTCCGTCGGGCAGTCGACATGGTGAAGTACACCGCCGACAAGATGGCTTCTCGCAAGGACATCACCCGCCCGAACGTTGAGTTTTCTCCTGAGGATGCCGCACGCACCGAACTCGACTTCCTCTGCGAAGTCGTCGAGAAGGCGATCGACGCCGGAGCGACCACCGTCAATATTCCGGATACCGTCGGGTATGCGACGCCCAACCACTACTTCAAGGTGATCTCGCACCTCAAGCAGAACGTCTCAAACATCAATAAGGCAGTCATCAGTACCCACTGCCACAACGATCTCGGGCTGGCGGTCGCCAACAGCCTCGCAGCCATCGAGGCGGGAGCCCGGCAGGTGGAATGTACGATTAACGGGCTCGGCGAACGAGCCGGTAACGCGGCACTTGAAGAGATCGTCATGGCCTTGCGGACTCGCAAGGACTACTACGGCATCGAATCGAAGATCAACACGCCGCGGCTCTTCCCGACCAGCCGGCTCGTCTCCAGTATCACAGGGATGAAGGTCCAGCGGAACAAGGCCATCGTCGGTCAGAATGCCTTTGCCCACGAAGCGGGCATTCACCAGCACGGCATGATGCAGTCGCGTGAAACATACGAAATCATGCGCCCCGCTGATGTCGGCTACATCGGCCAGAATCTCGTTCTCGGCAAGCATAGCGGGCGGCACGCCTTCCGCAACCGGCTCATCGAACTCGGCTATCAGCTCGACGAAGAGACGATGCAGAAGGTGTTCGACGACTTCATCGCTCTGGCCGACAAGATCAAGGAAGTCCACGACTCCGACATCATCGCCCTGATCGAGAACAGGGCTCAGGCGGCCTCGTCGATCTGGACCCTCGCCAGCTTCAACGCCACCGCCGGAACCGGATCGTTGCACACAGCTGCGATCAAGCTGGCGCACCGCGATGGGCACGAGGTGATGGACGCCTCGACCGGAGATGGGCCGATCGATGCCCTGTTCCGGTGCCTGGAGAAGATCACCGGCGTGCATGTGAAGCTCAAGGATTATCAGGTGCGGAGCGTCTCCAGCGGCACCGAGGCCCTCGGCGAGGCAAGCGTCGAAGTCGAGCACAACGACCGGACCTACAACGGCAAGGGTGTGAGTACCGACATCATCGAAGCGAGCGCGACCGCCTACTTGAACGCTCTCAATAAAGTGCTGTCCGGGACGAATGCCAAGGCGATTCATCCGCAACGGGATGGGGTGTGAGCTGAGGTAATCGCCCAATAGCGATCGGGACAGACAGGAATGTCTGTCCTACTGAATACGGAAGTGCTGCTCGGTTTGAAGAG
>CANJZR010000220.1 GCA_947479075.1 Planctomycetaceae bacterium | reverse complement strand
GCTTCGTGAGGGTTGTGAGTTTCCCGCCCGTAGGCAGAGTGTTTCCAGAACCGGCACACTCTCTTTCCTTCCTCTCCAGTTCAGTAGCAGACCATGGACCTCCAGCATATCCGTAATCTGGGCATCTCGGCCCACATCGACTCCGGCAAAACGACGCTCAGCGAGCGCATCCTGTTTTACAGCGGTCGTATTCACAAGATCGAAGAAGTGAAGGGTGACGGCGACGGCGCCACGATGGACTTCATGGACCTGGAAAAGGAACGCGGAATCACCATCACCAGCGCCGCAACGCAGGTGACCTGGGAAGCGACCAAGGTCGATGGATCGAAGGAAGATTACACGGTCAACCTGATCGACACCCCCGGCCACGTCGACTTCACGGTCGAAGTGGAACGTTCATTGCGCGTCCTCGACGGTGCCGTTCTCGTTCTGTGCTCGGTGGGTGGTGTGCAGAGCCAGTCTCTGACCGTTGACCGCCAGATGAAGCGCTACAAGGTGCCCCGCATCGGGTTTGTCAACAAGATGGACCGTACCGGTGCGAACTTCTTCAGTGTCGTCAAGCAGGTCCGTGACAAGCTGCACGTGACCCCGGTGCCGCTGCAGATTCCGATCGGTCAGGGAGCCCAGTTCGAAGGCGTTATCGACCTGATCCAGATGCGAGCCCTCTACTTCGAAGGCAAGAAGGGGATCGATGTCGTCGTGAAGCCGATTCCAGAGGATTACATCGACGACGCCAAGAAGTACCGCGCTGAGATGCTTGAAGCACTCTCGATGTACGACGACGAGCTGATGGAAGCGATCCTGAATGAGACGGATTTCCCAGCTGAGAAGCTATTCCCGGTCATCCGCAAGGCGACTCTCTCCCATGAGATCACCCCGATGATGTGCGGGTCTGCATTCAAGGACAAGGGCGTTCAGCCTCTGCTCGACGCAGTCGCTGCATTCCTGCCCAGCCCACTGGACCGAGTCGTGACCGCGATCGACAACGATGCAACAGCAGCAGCTCGCAAGGCCGGGGAAATCCAGCCTGACGAGTTCAAACGCATCACCCTGACTCCCGATCCGACGAAGCCTGCCATCGGCATGGCTTTCAAGACCGTGGTCGAGCAGTTCGGTCAGCTGACCTACACGCGGCTCTATCAGGGAACCCTGAAGAAGGGCGAGACCTACACTAACACGCGTACCGGCAAGGCCACGCGGTTTGGTCGCCTGGTCCGTCTGCATGCCGACGAGCGACAGGACATCGATGTCGCTGAAGCCGGCGACATCGTCGCCATCGTCGGTGTGGACTGTGCAACTGGAGACACGTTCGTCGGTCCTGGACTGGAAGACGTGTCGCTGGAAAGCATCTACGCCGCTGAGCCTGTGATTCGCCTGTCAATCGAGCCGACCAATCGCGACAACGCCAGCAACTTGAGCAAGGCACTCGAACGATTCCGTCGTGAAGACCCCACCTTCCACGTGATGAGCGACCCGGAAACGGGTGAAACACTCATCGCAGGGATGGGACAGCTGCACCTCGAAATCTATGTGGAACGCATCAAGCGTGAGTACAAGTGCGACACCAAGATCGGCCAGCCGAAGGTGGCGTACAAGGAAACCCCACAGAAGACCGTCGAGTTCAACTACAAGCACAAGAAGCAGACGGGTGGTTCGGGACAGTACGCTCACGTCGTGGGCAAGATCTTCCCACTGCCCGACGACAACCCGAAGAACTACGAGTTCTTCAACAAGATTACGCAGGGCAAGATTCCTGGCCAGTTCATTCCGGCCATCGACTTTGGCTTCCAGCGTGCCTTGGTGAAGGGCCCCTTGTGTGAGTGCGAAGTGGTGAAGGTCGGCGCGGAAATCGTCGACGGTAGCTACCACGACGTGGACTCGTCGGAACGGGCGTTCGAAACCTGTGCTTGGCACATCATGCGTGACAATCTGCAACTCGCCGACATGTGCTTGCTCGAGCCGATCATGAAGCTCGAAATCGAAGTGCCGGAAGAGTACCAGGGCCCCGTCACCGGACACTTGTCGAGCAAGCGTGGCGTCATTGGCCAGACAGGCACCAATCTGGGTGTCGCCGTCATTAACGCCGAAGTGCCGCTCGCCAACATGTTCGATTACGCCAACGAACTGCGGTCCATGACCCAGGGCAAGGGCGGATTCAGCATGGAGTTCGCTTCGTACCAGAAGGTGCCGAAGAACATTCAGGCCGAAGTCGTCGAACGCAGCCGCAAGGAAAAGGCCGAAAAGGCCAAGGGCTAAGAAGCGGTCAGCTGTCAGCCCTCAGCTGTCAGCTTTTCGCCAAAGACTAGAAGCCCAGGGGTGGATCGAGAGATACGCCCCTGGGTTTTGTCTTGGAAAATGAACAGTTAGCCGTCGTCAGTTTTCAGTCATCAGTGCAAGCTGGTGCCGCCCTCAGCCCTCAACACGCCTCATCCATGGTTGACAATCTTCCTCTGCACACGATGACTCATGCCGGCCTCACGATCGAAGGCTGGTCGCGGGCTGCGGTGCAGACCTACTGGCGAATCCCGGAGCTCAAGATTGGGTTCGACATGGGGGGGAGTCCCTGGTCGTTCATGGGGACGCAGACATTTCTGATTACCCATGCCCATCTCGACCATCTGGCCGCCCTTCCGGCTTTCGTCGCCCGGCGCAAGATGATGAAGATGGAACCGCCGATCATCTACGTTCCCGATGAGATTGTGGAATTCGTGGAACGCATGCTGAGGTCCTGGCAGCGTCTCGACCGTGGTCGCATGCAGTGCGAACTGATCGGGGTCAAACCGGGCGACGAGTTTGAGCTGTCCCGCGAGCATGTGGTCACAGGCTTTGAGACCAAGCACACCGTCCCGTCACGCGGCTACATCATCTGGGAGCGTCGTCGCAAGTTGAAGCCGGAGTATGTCGGCCTGAGCGGAGATCAGATACGCGACCTGCGCTACACGGGGATCGATGTGAGCGCTGAGGTCCGGATGCCGCTGGTGTGCTATTGCGGAGACACCTCGCCGGAAGGGCTTGATGTGGAACCGGCGGTCTATCAGTCCAAGATCCTGATTACGGAGATGACCTTCTTTCGGCCGGAACATCGCCGCGACAAGATCCACAAGTTCGGACACACTCACCTCGACGACCTGATCGAGCGGGCGGATAAGTTTCAGAACGAGCTGATCATTCTGGGGCACTTCAGTACGCGTTACCACGACCGCCAGGTGCAGAGTGCCATCGACAAACGCCTGCCTGCCCACCTCAAAGAGCGGGTCAAGCTCTGGTGCTAACCGGCTGAGTCTCGCGTGGCCGACTCACTGAGCATCTGGTCCCAGCCTTGTCCGTGCTTGGCGGTGCAAGCCCGTGTTCAGTTGTAGCCTGTCTTTGCATCTTGTTTGGCAGATAGGCCTTGCGACGAAATTGGATTCGCAGTGTCACATGAAGCTGCAAGCTCGCGCGGGCGACTGATGGCCGACCTCTGAAAGCTCGACTCCCCCGCACGTTTGACGCTCCACTGGCTGGACGATATCCTACCCCGCTTCGGTTTGAACTGATTCTCGACAGGAGTGATGGGGCGTGGCAGAAATCGTCGTTAAGGACATTCTGGAAGCAGGGGTTCACTTTGGTCACAAAGCGAGCCGCTGGAACCCCAAGATGCGACCGTACATTTACGGTCGTCGGAACAAAATCCATATCATCGACCTGAAGGAAACGGTGCGGGGCCTCGTCCGGGCTCAGAAGTACCTCCAGAAGGTCGCTGCACAGGGCAGCCTCGTCCTGTTCGTGGGAACCAAGCGTCAGGCTCAGGAAGCTGTGGCAGAAGCGGCGAACGCCTGCGGCATGCCCTACTGCACCGAGCGTTGGCTGGGTGGTACCCTGACCAACTTCCGCACAGTTCGCGCTCGTTTGCGTCGTCTGGAAGAGCTCGAAAACCTTGAGAAGACTGGTGATTTGCTCACTAAGTTCTCCAAGAAGCAGCAGTCCCGTCTGCTCCGCGAACTGAAGAAGATCCAGAAGAACCTCGGCGGTATCCGCGAAATGAACCGGCTTCCTGAAGCTGTGTTCATCGTCGATCCGAGCAAGGAAAAGAACGCGGTTGCTGAGTGCCGTTGTCTGGGCGTCAAGATCGTGTCGCTGATCGATACTGACTCGAATCCTGACATGGTCGACCTCGCGATCCCTGGAAACGACGACAGCATCCGCTCGATTCGCCTCATCCTCGGCTACGTGTCTGATGCGATCAACGCCGGCAAGGCTTCGATTCCTCGCAAGCAGGAAGAAGCAGCCAAGGCCGAAGAGTTCAAGGCTGTGCCGAGCATCCGCTAACTTGGCGAATGCGAAGAATTCAAGCCCGTGGTCTGATTGCCACGGGCTTCTTCATTGGCAAGATGCCGCCGCCTGATGCCGTGAACTCAAATGTTCGCGCTCGTGTCCTGAGTCCGGGGCCTTCCGTGTCTCAGGTCGCAACAGGTCGAAGAACTGGAACCTGGTTCAGGTCGCAAGTCATTTCTCCCACATTTGAGTTGATGCGAGTACGATCAGGGATCGTTCCATCGCGTCAGCTTCCACGACCTCTCACTGTCCGTTTCAAGCAATCCCGCAGGAGACTCTCTCATGGCTGAAATCACCGCAGCCGCCGTCAATGCTCTTCGTCAGCAGACCAGCCTTCCGCTCATGAAGGTGAAGCAAGCTCTCATTGAAGCCGGTGGTGACTCGGAAAAAGCCATCGAGATCCTGCGGTCTCAGGTCGGCAAGCTCATGGTCAGTCGCGCCGAGAACGCGACCGAAGAAGGCCGGATCTTCGTCAAGCTCAAGCCTGACAACAGCGAAGCCGCTGCCGTGGAAATCCAGTGTGAGTCAGCTCCCGTGGCCAAAGCGGACGCTTTCGTCGCTCTGGGGGATGCGCTGGTCACCCAGCTGTTGAACGGACCGGGAGCCACCACTGTCGATGAACTGCTGGCCCAGTCGACCGCCGATGGCAAGTCGTTGAAGACGATGTTCGAAGATGTCGTGAACCAGATTCGCGAAAAGTTCGTCATCGCCCGCGTCATTCGCCTCCAGGGTCCTGTGGGTGCATACGTTCACCACGACGGCAAGACAGCTTGCCTGTTCCAGGCTGAGGGCACGGACCTCAACACTACTGTCTTGCGTGATGTGGCGATGCACGTCGCTGCCATGAAGCCGACTTTCGCCAATACCGACTCGGTCGACCCGGCTCGCGTGGCGGAAGCTCGCGCCAAACTCGCTGAAGAAGCCAAGGCCAGCGGTAAGCCAGCGAACATCATCGAGAAGATCGTCGATGGCAAGATGGGCGTCTTCTACCGCGACGAGTGCGGCGTGCTCACCGAGCAGGCCTTCGCCAAGGACGATTCGAAGACCGTGCGTCAGGTCCTCGCTGAAGCTGGCCTGAAGTCCAAGGCATTCTTCCTGTGGATGCTGGGACGCTAAGCCTCCCTTGGGATGCAGCGTGTGAGACAGACAACGGAATGTCGCCTCCGGTCGATGATCGGAGGCGATTCCATTTCTGGTCTCCGCAAGAGTTTGAAGAGTTTTCGGGACGGCCTCGGGATTGACCGGCGCATCTGCTCCCTTCGTTTCGTAGACTGTTTCGGCAGTCGAACCCCGATGTTTCCGATCTGTGGTGGGAACGACGCGGGTGATTTCAGCGGGCTTGATCCAGCCCTTTCAGGTGATTCGCACGATGACTCCAGCTCTCCAGCATGCCGTATTAGCCGCCAAGGCCTGCGACGAATTTCGTGGAAAAGAAGTCGTCGTCCTCGACCTGACCGCGATCACGGCGATCTTTGACTACTTCATCATCGCCACAGCCACCAGCGGCCGTCAGATGTCGGCCATCGCGGAAGAAGTTCACCGCGTCATGAAAGACATCGGCTCCCGCCGGTATGGCCTCGAAGGTCAGGACTCGGGCTCGTGGCTGCTGCAGGACTACGGTGACATCGTTCTGCACGTCTTCACGGAAGAGTCGCGTCAGACCTATGATCTGGAACACCTGTGGGGGGATGCTCCACAGGTCGACTGGAAGAAGCTCGTTGCTGAACTGCCCGTGATGGAGTCGGCCGAGAATTAAGCCTGCAGCTGCGCGTTGTGATCTTCACGGCCTGCCCAGCTTTTACGACGAGTGCTTTGGCGTTCGTTAATCTGGTCGGGCAGCGTAAAACGGGCTGATCCGCGCACTTGATGTGCAGCATGTGCAGACTCAAAAAACGGTCTGGCTGATCCGAAAAGTTGTAGAGTCTCCAGAAGTCCGGGGTAGAATTGCGCCCATTAGGAAGCTTGCTTCCACAGTCGACCGTTTGAGTCCCCGAATGGAGTGTGACGATGACGAAGTCTAAGGCCCAAAGTCCAAGCAAGGTCGCTTACCCTGCTCCGAACAAATCCGCTGACCTGACCACGAATGGTCGCGATCTGTCGGTACTCGGCGTTCGGCTCTGTGCTCCCGAACCATTGACTGCTCAGCAGATCATGGACGCGTGCGAAGAGGAGATCCGTGAGTTGGCGTACTCCAAGTGGGAAGCAGCGGGCTGCCCTTCGGGCGATGGCTTTGACTTCTGGCTGGAAGCGGAACAGGAAGTCATCGCCGCCAGGACAGGCATGCCGACCCGCCATGCCTGAGTGATGGCTCAGGCGATCGCCCCTT
>CANJZR010000219.1 GCA_947479075.1 Planctomycetaceae bacterium | reverse complement strand
TGAAATCTACTACGATCCATGGAACTCCATCAGTCATTCGCCTGAAAGGCTTCCTTCCATGCTGCACCGCACCCTCGAACCAGAAGTCATGGACACGCCAGAGGACGCGACTGACTACGACAACATGGATCATGGCGACGTGAATCGGCGTTTCGTCGAGCACTGGGGGTTGGCCTGCCAGCGGTTGGGGATTACTCCTGACGCCCCGCTCCGCATGCTCGATGTCGGGACGGGAACTGCCCGAATCCCAATCGCATTCTGTCAGCGGTACAGCACATTGAAGATTGTGGCCATCGATCTGGCCGAAGAGATGCTCAAGCTGGCGAAGGTGAACATCGACCGAGCGGGGTTCTCTGAGCGGATCGGCCTGCAACTGGTCGACGGGAAACAGCTGCCCGCGCCCGATGGGGAATTCGACACAGTAGTGACCAACACGATCCTGCACCACATCCCCGAACCTTTGACATGCCTGCGAGAGATGGTCCGGGTCCTGGCGCCGGGGGGACTGCTCTTTGTGCGAGACCTCATGCGACCGGCCAGCGACGCAGAGGCGGAAGCCCTGGTCGAACTACACACACAGGGAGCCACCCCCAGCCAGAAACAGCTGTTTCGCCAGTCACTTCACGCCTCGCTGACGCTGGCGGAAGTGGGCGACATGCTCGAAGAATTGCAGCTACCGCGAGACTGGGTGCAAGCGACCTCTGACCGTCATTGGACGATTGCCGGACGGAAAGAGTAACCAGGAAAACAGATCGCTCGTGCACCGTTTCGCGGCTGCCCCACTTCTGCTCTAGCCGACCGCACGAAACCGCCGTGTCGACAAAAAAACTCCCGCAGCCGGGCGAGACTACGGAAGTCAAAGCAGTTCCAAGGTCCCATCAGGCCAATCAATCAGCCCAGCCAGGCTTGCCAATCGGGTTGGACGGAGTTGCGGCAGGTGGCACTGCGGCAGCTCCCGGGGCTGCTTCGGCGGCCGGTTCCTCGACGCTGGTGTACTGCACCTTGGCCTCCTTGGCCGCTGGAGGCTCTAACACTTCAGGAGGAGCGGGGGTGCTGAATGCGACCTCCACGGGAATCTGACCACGCGGGATGCCTGCATCACCCGAGGTTGAGTGGATCACTTCATTCCGAATGGTACCCCGTTGAAAAGGCCCAATTCCGAAGACCGAAAAGTTCGTGTCATCCGACTGAGCCAGTGTCACCCCGCCTTCGCCGAGCGAGTTGCGTGACTTGGCGTCGTAAGCGGCGATGCCAATCTTCGCGACACCGACCTGTTTCGTTTTCGTCGCCACCCGCACCTCGGGCAGCGTCATCATGCCGGGCAAGGTGATCTCGGGAATCCCGACGTAAGTGTCGGAATTTGTCGTGCCGACCGTACCTGACCGGGGCTCCAGCACGATCTCGGCATCATCGACCTTGTCGACCAATTTGCAGCCCACATGCAGGAGCCGGTGACGGATCGAGCCGATCACATACGCCTTGTCCACACAGTCAATGTACTTCTCTTCCAGAAACACCTTATGACCGGCAAACGGGTGGAAGTTGATCTTGTCCAGAGACTGGTCGACCGCATTCGAGATGAGCATCTGCTCGACCGATGAACGGGCGGTATTGGTCGTCTTGACACTCGAACAGCCACAACTGACCAGCAGGATCAGCACGAGAGACGTGCGAACCGCCGAGCAAAGGGGAACCGGAGACATAATCTGTCCTTCGGTAGGGGGAATGAATGTGGCCGCGATGATGTTCAGAAGCCGAGAACCGGCAACCGTCTGGCAGGAGCCAAGGAGGGAGTGGAATATTTAGGCCAGTATTCAAGCCAAGGTCAATACAACCACGGGCTCACAGAGGTACGTCTATGCCGGTATGTTTTTTTTGCAAAATGGCTGACAAGCACCAGCGATCCGGGATTGCCCGCTCTCCAATCCCCCGGAATCCCTGAGTGTTCGCGTGAAAGCAGGCCTGCAGAGGCGGGTCATTTGAGTGAACATCAATGCCGACATGAATTTAGCACAGAGCGACGAAGCCCCGACATCGCGATTCGCGCTTGCAAAAGTATCCATTACAATCTCTGATGTACCCCCACAGAGTCACTTCCCCGGGCCGAATTCTGTTTCCACAGAGGTTCGCACGGGCGGAGTATTGCAGAATCCTCCCGAGGTCTCCTTCGTCACATGAGTTCTCCATCGAAAGCCTCTTACGGCGTTGTTACAGGTCTGGGCGTGGTAAGTCCAATCGGAATTGGGCTGCCAGCCTTTCTTGAGAGCCTGCGAACGGGACGCTCTGGGATCAGCAAAGTCTCCTTGTTTGAAGGAATCGCCGTACCGGGTGGTATTGGAGGCGAGGTCAAGGAGTTCACCGAAGAATCCGCCAAGAAGATCTGGCTGAAAGAACAGCGAAAGTGGATCAAGGTCATGTGCCGGGAGATCGCGATGGGCGCTGCCTCCGCGACCTTGGCGCTGAATGAGAGCGGGCTCGATCTCGAGAATATTGACCACCGACGCCTGGGCGTGGAATTCGGGGCCAATCTGATGTTCTTCATGCCGGACGGCATGTCTGATCCGTGCCGGGCCTGCGAATCGCCGGAAGGCGAGTTCCAGTTTATGGAATGGGGCTCGACGGGTCTGGCCAAGATGGAGCCGCTGTGGCTGCTCAAGTATCTGCCCAATATGCCCGCCTGCCACATCGCGATTCATGCCGATGCCCAGGGGCCAAGCAACTCGTTGACCATGGACGAGGTCTCAGGAAACGTGGCGATGATCGAAGCACTGAGCGTGCTGCGCCGCGGATCTGCCGACGCGATGATCGTAGGCACGACCGGAACGCGAATCCATCCTACGAAATCCATCCATGCGATTCAGTGGGACCAGGTCGGCTACGACCCCGAACACCCGGAACTCAGCTGCAAGCCATTCGATGCCAGCCGTGGTGGACAAGTGGTCGGCGAAGGTGCGGCCACACTGATTGTAGAAACACCCGAATATGCAGCTTCGCGCGGCGCAAAGGTCTACGGACGGATTCTGGCCGGTGCCTCGTCCAGCGTGACCGACAGTGACGGAAAACCTCTGCACAAGCAGGCTCTGGTCAATGTGATCCGTAACGCCCTGAAGTTTGCAGGTTTGCAGCCCGGAGACATTGGCCACATCAATGCTCAGGGGCTGGGCTCCAGCCTGGGTGATCAGGCCGAAGCGGATGCGATTCACGAGGTCTTCGGGGAATACGCATCGAAGATTCCTGTCACCGCCTTCAAGGGGTATTACGGGAACGCCGGTGCCAGCAGTGGTTCACTCGACCTGGTGGCAACTTTTGCCTCACTCGATGCGGGCCTGCTCTACCCGGTTCTCGGCTGCCAGACCCCTGACCCGAAGTGCAAGCTCGACATCGTCCACGGCGAGCCGCGCAAGATCACAAATACCAACTTCATCAAGCTGACCTACACCCGCCGTGGACAGGCAGCAGCCATCGTCGGATCGGGTGCTTAGTCTCGCGAAGCACCTGCAGATGACTGGGTAAAATTCTGCCCTGGAATTAGGTCAGCGCATGCACCCCATTCTGAGCCAAAATCAGTTCTTTGTTCGAGAACAGGTTGGCTGGTTCAAGTCATCGAACAACTACGACATCATCGATCCCGAGACGGGTGAATGTATTCTTCTGTGTCGAGAGCCGAGGCTCGGTTTCTTCACGAAGATGTTCCGCTTCACCAAGTACAAGCGGCACACCCCGTTTCATGTCGAAGTCACGACGCCCGACGGGGAAGTGGTTCTGACTGTCAAACGCGGGACATCGTTCTTTGTGTCGAAGGTGGATGTCCTCGACGAAGACGATGACCGGGTTGGAGGCTTTAAACAGAAGGCATTTTCCTGGACCGCGACGTTCTTCGTCCTCGGAGCGAACGACGAACAGCTGTGTACGCTGAAGGGGAAGTGGACATCCTGGGAGTTCAATTTTGAACACAACGGGGTCAGCCTGGCCAAGGTGTCGAAGAAATGGGCGGGCCTGAGCAAAGAGCTGTTCACGTCGGCCGACAACTACATGCTGCAGATTTCCCCGGAAGTCCCGGCGGACAATCCTCTGCGAATCCTGATTCTGGCCTCGGTGCTGTGTATCGATATGGTGCTGGCAGAATAACCCCTCTGCCTCCTGTTTCGAGGGACACGGGCCTGCATATTTTTCGCCATCCCCTTCCGGATTCTTTCCCGTCATGCGTTCGATTTGCCTGTTTGATATCGATGGAACCCTCTTGCGAACGGGTGGAGCCGGACAAAAGGCCATGGAACGGGCGCTCACCGATGTTTTCGGTGTTCCAGAACCTTGGGAAGACATTCCCGCAGCGGGCCGAACCGATCGGGCGATCACGCACGACTTGTTCACGTATCACGAACTCGCCCCGAATGAACAGCAGTGGGCGGAGTTTCAAACCGTCTACTTCCGCCACCTGAGCAGTACTCTCGCGGAACTGGAGGGCGCGGTGCTGCCCGGAATTCAGACGCTGTTGAATCACATCGCAACCCGTCCGGATGTTTCGATGGGGCTGCTCACGGGGAACTTTCGCGAAGCCGCCCGGATCAAACTCCAGCACTACGCGATCGACCAGCATTTCGCTTACGGAGGTTATGGCGACCATCATCACGACCGCGATGATGTGGCTCGCGTCGCGTATGCAGAGGCGTGTCGCCATCTGGAACGTGAGGTCGATCCCAGTGCGATCTGTGTGATTGGTGACACTCCCTCCGACGTGAAGTGTGCCCGGGCCATTGGAGCCCGGGCGATCGCCGTCGCGACCGGGATGTTCACGGTCGACGAACTGGCCCGATCACAACCCGATGAGCTCTATGAGGACTTCTCTTCGCCCGAGTTGTTCCTCGCTCGGCTGGACCAGTTGCTGCCCCCACCCGGGAGTTCAGCACGATGAGCCCTGCCCTCGATTATGGAATTTCGGCTCTGGCGGCGTACCTGGCGGGGTCGATCCCCTGTTCGCTGCTGCTGGCCAGATACGGCAAGGGAATCGATCTGCGGCAGCATGGAAGCGGCAATGTCGGAGCTACGAACGTGGCCCGCACCATGGGCTGGGGGTGGGGAAGCGTGGCGCTCGCGCTCGACGCTCTGAAGGGATTGCTCCCGACGCTCTACATTCCTGAACTGATCCCTATGAGCAGTGAGTCCCACACGCACCAGATGGTGTTGTGTGGGCTAATGGCGATCATCGGCCACACCTTTCCGGTCTGGCTGAAGTTCAAGGGAGGCAAAGGTGTCGCGACCGCCCTGGGCGTGGCGACGGTCCTCTCCTGGAAGGCGATCATCGTCGCCTGCCTGGTCTTTATCGCTGTATTCGCGGCCCGGCGGATCGTCTCACTGGCATCTATTCTGGCAGTGAGCTCTTTCACCGTTGCGGTGCTCTACATGAGCTGGCCGACGCCATTTACGGCCCAGGGATGGAGCCTTTCGGCCTTTGCCATCGCGGCCCCGGGGCTCATTGTCCTCCGGCACACCAGCAACATCCGACGATTGCTGCGAGGTGAAGAGAGAGCGTTACGAGTGGAAACGCCCGCTGAGAAGTAACCAGCGGGGCCAAGATCAATTCACTGCCAGAGCTCACCGCAGCGTGTCGCCTTCGGCGATAGCCATCTAGCTATCTCTGGAGCTGGATCGGAATCATCTGCTTGACCACGAGCAGATCGCTGCCGATGCGAGGATCAAAGCTGCGTTCGCCGACAAAACCCATCGGCTGACCAACGTAACGATCCAATGGGACTGACCGGTCGGCCTGGAGAACTGCCAGCAGTCGCCCTTCGGGGGCCATGATGGCAAACCGTCCATTGGGAAGTCGTTGTACGATCCCTGCTCCATTCAGCTGAGGCCGCACGGAAGCGGGCTGTGAAGGAACCACCGATTCGTAGGCAGGTGGAGGTGAATTCATAATCGTCGGGCCGGCAGATGCCACCTGGCCGGTCACTTCGAGAGGAGACGGTTCGCCGAGTGTGAAATCGGTCGCAGGTTCCGTGGTCGAGGTCGAAGCGGAGACAGTTTGAGCGGCCAGTTCCTGATCGCGCTGTGTCGTCTGGGCAGAGAGCTGGGCAAAAGCACGATACTCAGCGTGGATCTTGCGACGGTCTTCGAGTGCCGCCAGCCGCTGCCGGATCGGCGTCGCCAGCTGAGGAGCGGTGACTGCCAATCCCTCGTACGAGCGGGCCAGTTCTTCGATATCCCAGTCCTTCGGGTCGCGTTCAACCATTTCCGAGTAATGGCGATCAATCTCACGCAGCGCCGCCTTGGGGTCATTCGAGTCCTGAGATGCTGCTTTGGCACTGGGCTCACGTGATGGAGGCGGGAGAACGGCCACTTCCGCCTTCTTCTCTGCGGGCATTTCTTCTGCCTCGGCCTCGGCCTCGGCGACTGTCTCTGAGGTCGGACCGAACGGATTCGAGAACGGGTCGTTCAGGGCCTCTCGCTGCAGATTCTCATCTGCCGGGACCACGAAATCGCCCTTCACCCAGCGAAACTCCCGCAAGGGCGGTGCGATCTTGTAGACCCGGGTCGATCCGGTATTCGTCTGGAAAATGTCCTCACCGATAATCTGTACGGTGTCGCCGGTATGGAGGACGCGCGGCCGGACCGAATGATCGTTCCCCAGTTCGCTGCCGACCCATACGGGGGCTCCTTCGGTGTCGCCTTCGGGCAGCGAGACGGTGCCGAC
>CANJZR010000218.1 GCA_947479075.1 Planctomycetaceae bacterium | reverse complement strand
TACAGAAAGGACGATGCCAGAGTCAGTGCCGGTCCTCATCGAGAACATGCGACAGGCAGGCAAAAACAGTGGTCGCATGGAGATCCACGATGCTGGGTTCCACCCACCCTGCCTCATTACATATTCATCCCATCAATATTGGTGGTTTATCAGGGACATCGGCTTCTTCATTTCGGCAATTCTTGTCGTCGTCGTCATACATTTTTTGAAATGATTCAACAATCAACGATCTGTTGTCTCCAACTCGTTCGAGGAATCTGCGTCCCATCGTTGTTTGTGTACCGAGACAAGTGCTCTTGGCATTTGCGACATGTAGGATGTACGCCCTTACTCCATCGAAGTCTTCTATACCAAGATGGTAGATTGGTCGCATTGCGGAGGGGAGAAATTCATGAGTCAAGTGCTCTGCGTGTGCACAGATGGCCCCGATCGTGGCGAGCAATCCACTGGCCACATCGTAACAATTAGATTGCATTCGTGTTGATAGACCGAAGTAAACGTTGCGAATCATCTCATCGGACATCTGCTCACCGCCATCGAGATCGGCAATCAGTTGACGCACCGCTGTTAAAGCACTTTCGAAAGCACTCAATTCAGGTGATTCACAGCGTATGGGCTCTTTGCTTTTGAATGGCCACATGGTGTCAAGGTCCGGACTTCGTAGAGACAAGGTTAACTAAATTGTGTTCTTCCTGTGTGACTTGCCAGAGGAGGCTATCAATCAGAGTGGGCGCCCATCACATACTCCTCTGGCACTCAGGATAGCCGATGTCACATCGTAAAACAAAAAAGCCCACCGGTTGTAACCGGTGGGCTTTCTGATTGGTTGGCGTCGTGGCGAAAGTTACTTCGCAGCTGACTTCAGGTCGCTGACCTTGTCCGTGTTTTCCCAGGTGAAGCCATCGCCGGAACGGCCGAAGTGGCCGCCGGAGGCGGTTTGCAGGAAGACGGGGCGGCGCAGCTTGAGGTGGCTGATGATGCCGCGGGGGGTCAGTGGGAAGACTTCGCGGACTGCCTTTTCGAGCGACTCCTCGGTCACGGTCGAGGTGCCGCGGGTGTCGACTCGGATACTGACGGGGTCAGCGACGCCGATCGCGTAGGCCAGCTGGACTTCGCATTCGGTGGCCAGACCAGCTGCGACGATGTTCTTGGCGACGTAGCGGGCCATGTAGGCTGCGGAGCGGTCGACCTTGGTTGGGTCCTTACCGCTGAAGGCTCCCCCACCGTGACGGCCCCAGCCGCCGTAGGTGTCGACGATGATCTTGCGGCCGGTCAGACCGCAGTCGCCGTGAGGACCACCGACCACGAATCGCCCGGTTGGGTTGATGTGGTACTTGGTCTTGCTGGAGAGCAGGTTCGCGGGCACGACGGAGGGGATCACATGCTTCTTGATGTAGTCCTCGATCGCGGGCTGTTCGATCTCGGGCGTGTGCTGGGTCGATACGACGATGGCGGTGATGCCGACCGGCTTGCCATCAGCGTACTCGATCGAGACCTGGCTCTTGCTGTCGGGCAGCAGCCAGTCGACAGCCTTCTTGTGACGCAGAGTGGTCAGCTCGTTCAGGATGCGGTGCGACAGAGCGATCGGCAGCGGCATCAGCTCGGGTGTCTGGTCACAGGCGTAACCAAACATCAGGCCCTGGTCGCCAGCTCCGTCGCGGTCGACGCCCATTGCAATATCTGGGCTTTGTGAGTGCAACTTCACGAGCACTTCGCAGGTATCAGCATTGAAGCCGATGTCGTTGCTGGTGTATCCGATCTCGCGGATGACCTTGCGGGCGACCTGTTCGAAGTCGACCTTGGCGGTCGAGGTGATTTCGCCAGCCAGACAGACGAAGTCAGTCGTGCAGAGGGTTTCGCAGGCCACGCGGGCCATCGGGTCAAGTGCCAGCAGAGCATCCAGCACACCATCGGAGACCTGGTCCGAGACCTTGTCTGGATGTCCCTGGCTCACCGACTCGCTTGTGAAAATGTATCGAGACATCAGTCAATCACCTGTCGAAAGGATCTGAAAACCCACTGCACCAGCCCCGCTTCGCCCCGCTGGAAGGGCAGACTTGCCGTCGCTGTTCACGGCTCCTCTTTCAGGAGGCCTCAAACAGCCAGCGGTATGGTCTTCGAACGGAGCTCATCCATCAACACATCACCGTCATTTTCTCCAGAATTCCAAGTGGATATGGAGCAGTGACTTCCGTTTCACATTGTTGGCAGGATTGACCTGAAATTCTGCTTATTTGGTTCCGATCCCTCCATCTTGGCGGCAACAGAGATTCCGAGTAACATCGAAGAATCTACTGCGTGATTCCAATTCCGGTCGGTTCTGCGATTGAGGGGAGTGGACGCATCTTTCATGGCAGATCTCACATCCATCACGGCAACTGTCTCTCGGGTGTTACTCGTCTTTGACGATCCCGCCGAGGTCGAGTTCCTGAAGGCGTTCATGGAACGCAATCAGATGTATGTCGATGTCGCCAGAGACGCGGGGCAGGCGCGAGCCGCCTTTCACATGCATCCCCCCGATTTCGTCCTGTGCGAGGCGATTCTTCCGGGTGGAGTGTCAGGTTTTGAGCTGTGCGAAAGGCTCAAACAGGGGAACATCAACATCCCCGTGGTCATGCTGTCCGAAATCGACATGGATGATGCACGCGATCTGGCGAAGCGGGTCGGTGCCGATGACTACATGACACGACCGTACGATCCGCAGGAGTTGCTGGTCCGGATCCACGAAGTGGCTGAGGCAGTGTGGAAACGCAAACACTTCGGCGACAGCGATTCGGATGACGCCAAGATCAACTTCCTCTGCTCGGACTGCGGGAAGAAGCTGAGAGTCAAAAGCAGTCACCGCGGGAGAACGCTGAACTGCCCCCGCTGTGGCCAGCCGGTATCGGTTCCATTCCATCACTGACGCGTTGCTTTCGAGCGAATGACCGAAGTGTTGGCGATTGCTGAGTGCAGTTCGGAAGTCTGGAAACAGGGTGCCCCATGATCCCGCCGGTCTTGATTGTGTTGTCGGGAAAGCACAAGGGAAAACGCGTTCGACTGACCGAAGGCGAGACCGTGATCGGTCGTGATGCCTCGGTGAAGATTCGCGTGGCGACCCATGAGGTCAGCCGCCAGCATGCGCTGTTGATCGTGTCGGAATCAGGCGTGGTGGTGCGTGATCTCGGCAGTCGAAACGGGACCTTCGTCAATGGGATTCCGATTGCCGAAGAGACCACTCTGCATCCCGGAGATACGCTGACCACCGGTCCGATGACGTTTGAACTGGAATCTGGTGAGGTCCCGAAGAAGCCATTGTCCGGGATCAGCGCGCTTGGCAAGCAGAAGAAAGATCCCAAAGCCTCGGATGATGACATTGCCAGCTGGCTGACCGATGACACCGGCGATGGAAACCCTTCGTCCGACACGACAATTCTCGTCGGTCGGTCCAAGGCGGCGGAAAGCCCCTCGACCGTCGTTCCCGCTCCCGTCCCGACGAAGCCCAAGACTCCGAAGAAGGAGTTCAAGTCGGTGGCGGAGGAGGCGGAAGACATTATTCGCCGCCACAGAGAGAGTCAGGCGGCGGAATAGCGTCGGGGCGGAAGTCCGATTCCCGCAGGCAGCCAACCGTTCCCAGCCATGGTTCCCAATCGTGGGGCCTCGTTCGCCTGACTCTGGAAGTTCTACAACTCGGATGGCAGACTATTTCTTACGCTCGCATCCGATCCCACCTCATTGCAGCTGCCCACCATCAATCCTCCCGCCCCATTTCGTATTGAAAACGATGTCGCCTGCACCGTTTGTGGATGTGTTTGCGACGATTTGACGCTGCACTTTCAAGATCAGCAGCTGATGCGAGTGGAGCGCGCATGCCCGCTGGCGGAACCCTGGTTCGAGGCCTTGCGACAGTCGGTCCCCACCACTTCGACGGCCTGGATCAAGGGGCAGGGTGCCCGCTATGAAGACGCGGTTGCAGCTGCGGCTGAGATATTGTCTCGCAGTCATGCACCTCTGATTTATGGACTGTCTCGCAGCAGTTCGCCCGGCCAGAGAGCTGCGGTGGAGCTTGCCGACCGGATCGGAGCTTCGATCGATACGACGGCTTCGATCTGTCATGGTCCATCGATCATGGCGATTCAGGAGGTCGGCGAATCGACCTGTACTCTCGGTGAAGTCGCCGACCGGGCCGATCTGGTGGTCTTCTGGGGGGCAAACCCGGCGCTGAGTCATCCACGTCACTTCGAGAGATACTCACTTTCGCCTCGGAGTGATGTGTTGCCTCGCGGGCGAGACGATCGTCAGGTCATTCTCATCGACACCACAGCCAACGAGACGACTGCTGTCGTTGATGAATTCGTGGAAGTCCCGGCAGAACGCCATTTCGAGTTGATCTGCCAGCTGCGTGATCTGATTCGCCGCGGTGATGACGCTCCAGTGACTTCGCCCGTGATTCCCGAAGATCGACTCCGCGGGCTGGCCCGTGCGTTTCGGTCGTGCCGGTATGGAGTGGTGTTCTTCGGTCTCGGGCTGGCCCAGAGCAAGCTGGGGCACCATGTCGTCAGCGGCTTGCTGAAGCTGGTGGCGGAACTGAATGCCTTCACTCGCTTTGCAGCCCGCCGCCTGCGCATCCCCGGGGACGTGGCCGGAGCGGACAGCGTACTCTGCTGGCAGACGGGCTTTCCATTCGCCGTCAACCTGGGACGCGGCTACCCCCGCTACAACCCCGGCGAGTTCTCAGCCCAGAATCTCCTGGAATCCGGGGAGGTCGACAGCTGTCTTGTCGTCGGAACGGAGAGTCTGAAGGACTTCAGCCCGACAGCGCGGGAGTCCCTGGCTTCGATCCCGACCGTGGTGCTGGATTACCCGCACGTGAAGTCGCAAGTTGATGGCAACGTGCGGTTTACAACGTCTGTTTACGGGGTTCATGCGGCGGGGACGGCGTATCGGATGGACGAAACTCCGATCCCTCTGCGATCGCTCTGTTCCAGCGATTACCCCACCGATGAAACGGTGATCCGGGATATATTAGCGCGGCTGCCGAACGGCTGATTGCCTGACCGCCAGGGCACCGACACCTCGGGGCGGGGCTGTCTTTCCTCGCAAAACGCGGATTGCGTCAAAACCGGGGTCAGGAGACAATTCCGAGTCGCTCTTCACCGCCGTTCGCCCCGCATTTGGGGGAAGGATTGGAACGCAGTGTGGAGTCTTTTCGGATGGCTGGATGCCGCTTCGTCAAACCTTGCAATGGATGTTTGTACTGCTCGCCACGATTGTGATCGTCGGCGGCGGTGGGCTCATTTGGTTGTGGGGACAAAGCGGTGCCATTCTCCGCTCCGAGATTGAAAAAGGCCTCAAGACGATGGCCCCCGATCTACCCGTCACTTTCAAGACGGCTTCGCTGGAGAGTGATGGACGAGTCCGGCTCTCTGATATTCGGCTGATGACCGCTGACCTGCGGTCTCCCTTGCTGCAATTGGCCGAGGTCGTGATTTACCCCGACCGTGAGATCTTTGTTGAACACCGACAGTTCTCTCCGCAAAAGGTCATGCTGACTCGCCCCCAGGTTGTTCTCGAACAGTCAGAGACCGGAAGCTGGAACTTCGAGGGACTTCAGTTTCCAAAGCCCGTCGGCATGGCCTGGCCCGAGGTGGAGTTACTCGATGGCGAGATCCTGATGCGGGCGCATCGCGAGTCGCTGCTTCCGATCGATTTGCGACTGACAAATCTGGATGCTCACCTGAAGCCGACAGCCAAGGGGCAGTGCGAAATTCGAGGCCATGGTGATCTCGACCCGATCGGCCCGGTCGAAATTCTGGGTGAACTCGACACAACGACCGGCCGCTGGAATGTCGAGGTGCAGGCCCGACGAATACCCGCCGGAGACCAGCTGATCGGTCTGGCATCGAATCTCTCGCCTGCGGTGAAGACGAAGGTCCAGGCGATCACCCAGGCGGTTCGCGAGAAGACTCGTCAGCCCAGTGCCCAGGACGTCGCTCTCCCGGAACAGGCAGTCTCCGACACCGGCATTCAGACAGCTGGAGTCGAAGTTCCGGTCGCCGCTGTGCCGGAAGTCCCCACGTTGATTCCCGGCATCGGACTGCGGGCTGATCTGGCGGTCTTGTGCCAAGTCAGCTGTGCAGGATTCGAGCAACCGATCGACTACTCCGTCGATCTCCGCATCGAGAACGGGGAGCTGACCAATCTCTTCCCGATTCCGCTGTATGAGGTATCGGGGCACATTCTCCTGAACCGGGACCATGTCCAGATTGAGTCGCTGAAGGCCTCGAACGGAGATAGCGAACTGGCAATTCAGGGCGAGATACCGCTCGGAGTGGATCCTGGTCCCCCGGCGATTCAGATTCAGGCGTCCAATCTACCCGTCGATGAACGGATCAAAGCCATCTCAGAAAAGATGGCGAGACTCTATGACCAGCTGCAGCCCAAGGGGCGATTCGATGTCGATCTGGCCTATGCTCCCGACCGCAAGCCACCCGTGATTTTGAGAGAGTTTCGCGTCCACGACGGCAGCATGAAGCACTCTCTCTTTCAGTACCCGGTGAATGCCATCGAGGGCACCATCGTTCAGGAAGGGGACAAGTTCCTGCTCAACATGAAGGGCTTGGGCTCGGGGCACGAAGGAGTCCTGACCGGAGTCGTGCAGTTGACCGACGGAGACTTCGATGCCGATCTGCGTATTCAGACACCACAGGGCCTGCCGGTC
>CANJZR010000217.1 GCA_947479075.1 Planctomycetaceae bacterium | reverse complement strand
CGGTTCAGGTCACTTTCGATCTCGTGGCTGATCGCATTTCCGGGGGGACACCTGCTGGACGCATCGGCTACTACATTGCCTTGCACGATCACGATGACGACAGTCCTGTCACAGGTGGAAACCTCCTCATCGATGGAAATCCAGCCGGAGGGGCCAGCCTGAACCTCGATTATCCCGGGGCCGACAGTACTGGCCTCGGTGCGATCGGAACCTCGGGGTATACACCAGGACGGAATTACGGAGTCCGGGTGACGCGTACGGTGGAGCAGGACTACCTGCTGGAGCATCTGGTCGATGGGCAACCCGAAGAGAAAACGGTATCGCTCAAGGCGGAACAACTCCCCGACGGCGGGTTCGGGTTCGAGTTGTGCTGCTCACGCAGCTTCATCGTCGACAATGTGGTCATTGAGAGTTCACCGGACGGAACCAATCCGGAAGAACTGAACCAGGCGTGGAAGGAATATCGCAATCTGCTGACCAGCCAGCAGCAGCAACTGGCAGCTGCAATTCAGGCCGTGAACGCCAAGCGATTGCCTGAGCCGGCCAAGATTGCCTGGGCCACCGACTTGAGCCCCGAACTCCCGGACGTGCCGTTGCTGCATCGTGGCGATTATTTTCAGCCAGGCGAACCGGTTCCAGCGGCGGGACTGTCGGCCTTGTCTGACGGATCGCACGAAATCGTTCCGGTCACTGAGCCAGATGCTTCTTCACCTGTCGACGCGAGAACGACCACCGGGCGGCGCTTGGCGTTTGCTCGCTGGGCGACTCAGGCGGGATCACGTCCCGCTGCACTCCTGGCTCGGGTTCAGGTCGATCGCTTGTGGCGAGGTCATTTTGGTCAGGGGCTGGTCCCATCACCCGAGAACTTCGGTACCAGCGGAGTCGAGCCGACTCATCCAGAACTCCTGGAGTGGCTAGCCTCGGAACTCGTCGACAGTGGGTGGCGTTTGAAATACATCCATCGGCTGATCGTTCTCTCCCGGACCTACCGTCAATCGGGCGAGGCATCCGATCTGGCAGCAGTGAAAGATCCCCAGAACTCCTCTTACAGCCGTTTCCCGGTCCATCGTCTGGAAGCGGAACAGATCCGCGACTCGATGCTGTCTGTGGCGGGTGTCTTGAATCCGAAGGCAGGCGGACCTTCCGTAGCGGTCGTCGACCCCGGTAACCGCCAAGTCGTTTTGGCAGCTCCTGCTGGCCCTGGCCCCCATGAAGTCGATCGACGCAGCATCTATATCATGATGCGACGCAGTCAGCCGCTGACATTCCTGCGGACGTTTGATCAAGCGTCCCCGGACCCGAACTGTGTTTCTCGGAGTTCGTCGAACGTCGTGGCCCAGTCTTTGTCGATGCTCAATAGTGAGTTCTCTCAGCGGATGGGGAGGGAATTCGCACAGCGGATCATGGCGCATGCGAGTCCCGCCACGGATGACGGGCAGATCCGGTATGCTTTCGATGTCGCGTTCTCCCGGGAACCATCTGGAGAAGAACTGAGCAGCTGTCGTGAATTCCTGAAGAACCAGACGAACCAGCGATCCAGCAAGAATCCCGAGGCGGCTCGCAATGCCGCCTTGGCTGATCTGTGTCGGCTGCTCCTGGCATCCAACGAATTTCTGTATCTCCCGTGAGCCTAACCATGAACCCGAACACATCGACTCTATTGGACCGGGACAGAGCCCTGTCACGTCGGTCGCTGCTTCAGGCCGGAGCAGCGGGAATCGGCTGGGCAGGGCTGGCGCAGCTGATCACCCAGGGGCGTATCGCGCCGGCCGGGACTGAGCAGTCGCATGCCCGCATCCCCGCGACGATGCCGAAGGCGAAGCGACTGGTCCTGATGTTTCAGCACGGCGGGCCAAGCCAGATCGACCTGTTCGACCCGAAGCCCGCGCTGGAGAAGATTGCCGGACAGCCGATTCCCGGTGGTGTCGAGGCATTCTTTGATAAGAAAGACAGTGGGAAGTGCCTGCCGAGTCCGTTTCGGTTTTCTCGCCATGGCGAGAGCGGCATGGAGTTCAGTGAACTGCTGCCCCGTATGGCGGAGTGTGCCGATGATTTCTGCATGGTTCGGTCGCTGCATACGGTAGTCAATGATCACGAGGGAGCACTGCGTCATTTCCAGACCGGCAAGCCCCAGATCGGTCGCCCCACGATTGGTTCGTGGCTGACTTACGCCCTCGGGACACCCAACCCGAATCTGCCTGCCTATGTCGTTCTGTCGGATCCGAGTGGTGATCAGCTCGACGGCATGCGTAACTGGTCGTCAGGGTTTCTGCCCGCACTCTATCAGGGCACTCCACTTCGCTCGGATGGTACTCCGCTTTTCGATCTCACGTTGCCCACGGGCGTGACAGAAGAGATGCAGCGCGAGCAACTCTCATTGCTGGAGACACTCAATCGACGGCATCAGAAACGGTTCTCCCATCTAAGTGAACTCGATGCACGAATCGCGAATAACGCATTGGCGGGCAATGTCCGCGACGAGGTGGTCAATGCGCTCGACTTGTCGAAAGAGACCGCCCAGACGCAAGAACTGTACGGCATGAATAATCCCGCGACTGGAACGTATTCCCGCCGGTGCCTGATGGCTCGGCGATTACTTGAGCACGGCGCTCCGGTCGTCGCTTTGTTCAACGATTCCATTCTGGGTGATCCTTGGGACACACACTTCGATCTCAACAAACGGATCAAACAGATTGCGGACAACGTCGATCAGCCGACGGCGGCCCTGATGACGGATCTCAAGCGAACCGGCCAGCTCGATGACACGGTCGTCTTGTGGGTCGGCGAGTTTGGCCGTCTGCCGGTCGCGGAAGGAAAAGATGGTCGCGATCACAATCGCCACGCCTTCACCGGACTTGTCGCCGGAGGAGGATTCAAGGCCGGATACGTTCACGGGAAGACTGACGATTTCGGTTACAAAGTGGCCGAGAACCCGGTCTCGATTGGACAGCTGCATGCCACGCTCTTGCAGCAGTTCGGCCTCGACCACACCACGCTGACCTATCCGCATCAGGGGCGGGATGAGAGCCTTACCGATGCGGACATCACCGGGGTTCAAGCCGTGCCGGACCTGATCATATGAGGTTCTGACTCACAGAGACGTGAGAAGGGCCGTAAGATATCCGGTTGAGAATGTGATGCCAGGGTGGAAAATGGCCGCGGACATGAGCTTAGTTTGTTGAAGTTGATCGAGTGGAGCTAGAACGATCTCATCGGCTTCGTTGAACAGCTCAGATGTGCGAAGTGCTATAGAGAATCGGAAAGGGCACCAGCTCCGGTTTTGAATCACCGGTCACTTGAATGCCCTCATCCATGGAAGACAAAAACTAAAATGGTCAGCTGGACACTGAGACACAAATCACTCAGCGTAAGGAGATTCAGTTGATCATGAGCAATCGATACACCGGGTCGCATAAGGCAATGCGGCCAGCCTCTCTTTGGATATCGCCTTTCCACAAGTCACGCATTGTCCGTAGTGCCCAGAGTCGATGCGACTGATCGCCAGTCGAATTTCGGCAATGTCGCTGGTCGTGACATCTCCGATCGTGAGCAGAACATCATCATCTTCAGATTCGATGGCGTTCTCCTCCCAATCGCTGTTCCCGGGCGTCCCCATGGAGGCCTCGATCGCAGATGCTCGCTCGACCAACTCGTCGAGCTTGGCTTTCAGCGTGGCTTTGATGACGGCATATTTTCCCATGGTAAGCCTCGAGGAAATGTCCCAACCTGATGAAATCGCAACCGACAACGGTTCAGTCAATTGGATGCAAGAACCGTACCGGCCTTCATAAATGCAGATCGAGCACAATATGAATCACGATCAGTAACAATGACTTGGAATGGTGTCTCTGTACGAGACTCAAGAATGCTCTGCTGGATGATTGCAATGGAAGTGTGACGTTTCGATATCCTGCCTGTGCCAGTCGCCGACCACAGGCGATCCAAATCGCACGCCAGCATTGGCAATCAGCGTTGAGCAATCGGACTCGCAATCCACCAGAGATGCCCCAAATCCGAAGTGACCTTCACCCCGATTGCCATCGATCTCCGTGGTCCACCAAACGGGACCCACTTCACGGATCGGCCGGAGACGGCAGGCGGAGATGCGGGGCGCGACGCAATACCTAAAGCGTCTGCTCTCGGAGCGTGATCATTTGGTTGATGAGTGGCACGGTCAGATGTTGTGGCTCAACATCGACGACGAAAATGCCAGCGTGCTTGAGGGACTGCAGGGACAGGTGACGCTCACGCATCAGTCGAAGTGTGACGACCTTTTTCGCCGTATCGATCAGAGTGGTCGTGGGCTCGGTCAACACTTGATTCAAGAGGGGAGTCCGCAGGGCAGCAAAGAGGACGACGTGCCTGTGGCTGAGGCTGATCAGCGAGGCTCGGAGCTGTTGCGATGTCTCCTCGTCGGAAATATCTGAAATCACCACGAGCAGCGACCGCTTGGCCTGCCGAGTCTGCAGCAGGCTAAACATTGGCCCGAAATCGGTTTCCCGAAACTCTGAACTGGCGTCGTAAATATTTTCCACCAGCATCTTCAACGAAGGTACGCCTGACACGGGTGGCAGATAGCCACGGACAGAATTATCAAAGAGTGACATCCCACATCGATCGCCACTTTGCAGCACAACCCGCGCGAGTACCAGCCCGGCATCGACCGCTCGATCGAGTTTGGTGCCGTGCCCCGTATCTGTCCCCATCAGTCGACCACAGTCGATCAGAATCATCACGTCGCGATGGCGTTCGACTTGAAACCGCCTCACCACGAGTCGCTGAGTCCGGGCCGTCGTTCGCCAGTCGATCCGGCGTGGGTCATCACCCTCCCGGTAGTCGACGAGCGAGTCATATTCCGTACCGGCTCCATGCTGCCGCGTACGTGTCGTCTTGTCACGCAGAAATGATTCGGCCCCCCGATCCTTCAGCAATTCGTCCCGAGAGGAGAACTGCTCAGGTAACACCTTGATCGTAGAGGTCATTTCGTAAGAACGCTGGACCGCCACCCACCCCCTTCGACCGCTCAATACAATCCAGATCGGACCAAACTGATACCGACCTCTGACGGGGATCTGCAGCTGCTGGGAGAGTTCGACGCGCCCTCCACGTGCCTCCACTGTAAACGAATGGACTGTCATTCGCGGTACAGCGGTCACGGGAAAGACATCGCGCAGCTGGCCAGCGAGCGGAAACTCAGCACGGTTTTCCAATTCCCAAGTCAGACTGAACTTCAGGCTTCGTCCTACCAGGTTGGGGAGCGCACGGCGTACATGAAGTGTTCGGTGCTGGTGAGTGCACCAACGATACTCCTGGAACGCCAGTCCACTCACGACCAAGATCGTCCCCCCCGTCAAGAGCGACAATATCGTCGAGGGGAACACCCACTGTAACACAGCCAGTCCCGCGATTCCGAACAGCGCCCATATGGCAGAGGGCCCAGGTCGGACCAGGGCGACAGCTTCCCAGAATCCCGAGACAGCGCTTACGCTCACGCTCGGTAATCCGGAGTGAGCGCGGCGTGACTCTCGCGAGCGATTGTCTCGCGCTGCTGGCTGAGCTTTCAGTGAAGCCGAAGGGGAAGACATCGTGATTCATCAACCATCAGGGCAGGGCGGGCAAACACACTAACGCGGCACTTCGATTCCCTCGAGCAGTTGAGAGAGCACATCGTCGGTCGTCGTCCCATCCAGTTCGGCACTGGGACTGAGCACCACACGATGCCGAAGAGCCGGATTGAATGCACGTTGGATGTCATCAGGAGTCACAAAGTCGCGGCCGGAGAAACGAGCCAGACTTTTGGCCCCCATCAACAGCATCAATCCGGAACGTGGACTGGCTCCAACCGAAAGCAGGTCGTCCGTCCGGGTCGCTGCGAGGAGTCTCTGCACATAGCCGATGACTTCCGGGCGGACATGTGTTTCTCGAATCGTCTGACGAGCAGCCACGATATCCGACGGAGTGACGACAGGCTGGACTCCCATTTTGAAAGGATCGGACAGACCTCCCGTGGCGTGATGCTCGCTGAGGACGCGTTCCTCTTCCTGAGCACTGGGATAACTGACGAGCACTTTAAACATGAACCGATCCAGCTGAGCCAGCGGCAAAGGATAGGTCCCTTCCTGCTCAATCGGATTCTGCGTCGCGAACATGATGAACGGATCGGGCAGGCGGTGAGTGTGCCCGTCGTGTGTGACACACAGTTCCTGCATCGATTCCAACAGAGCGGACTGGGTTCTGGCCGAGGCCCGGTTCACTTCGTCCGCAAGCAGGAAGTTGGTGAACACCGGGCCTTTTCGAAATTCGAATTCGCTGGTGTTCTGTCGAAAGATCGATGACCCCGTGATGTCATTGGGCAGGAGATCGGGTGTCATCTGCACACGGCGGAATTCGAGATCCAGCGCGGCAGCAATGGTCCGCACCAGGAGCGTTTTCGCCACACCGGGAGGGCCTTCCAGCAACACATGTCCGCTGCTGAAAAGAGCTGCCAGTGCAAAGTCGATCACTTCTTCCTGTCCGAAGATGACTTTGGAACTCTCGGATCGGATTGTTTGGTAGAGTGGTTCTAGAGACAACGGAACAACCTCTGAATGGCTTGGATTGTACTGGTGGCAGAGACACGACCATGCTGTTGGATGGCATGATCGACCTGCTGGATGGCTTCCTGAAAACTCCTTGCTTCTGCCGGTGAGCGGCGAGCCAGGGCATCCTGAATTGATT
>CANJZR010000216.1 GCA_947479075.1 Planctomycetaceae bacterium | reverse complement strand
TTTCCGGAATCACCTGATCGAGCGGTTGCTTGGACCACGGAACTGGTGGAGGAGTCGTTCGTATCCGCACACTGTCGGTGGGAAGTGTTTTTCCGGGTTCAAGGTAAACTTTGCGGAATGCCTTTGGATCTGTTTCACCATGCTGTGTGAATACCAGATCAAGGTGGATGAGTTGCGGCATATTGCGAAATACAAATTGCCCAGACTCGTCGGTAGTCACAGTACGGCGAGGATACATGCCAACGTCTCGATGCATATAGATACCAGTCCCTGGGGCATACTCATGCATACGATCAATGACGCTTTCCGTCATGCGAACGTCCATCTCTGGAAGTGGCTCATGGTTGCTTCCCATAACCTGGCCCTGATAGCTAACCGTCGGATAGGTCGGGATCTCTATTATTCCTTCTTGAACATTGACAATGGCCCGCCCGAAGAACTTCTCTTCAGGTGAAGTTGCCGTAATGCTGACGCGCTCAGCAACAGTCGTTGCTGTAAATCTCCCCTCCGCGTCTGAATTCACTGTTACGGTACCTCCTGGCTCACTCAGCATGACGACGCTTTTGACATTCATGTTGCTCAAGTCTGCGGCACCACCCGACTCACTCGCCATGTCGACAATTTTGACTTCCGTGTTGCTCAGGTCTGCAACGACTCCCTTGGGAAGAACAAGCCTACCCCTAATGGTCCGTTCGTCCGCGAACTTGTGATGGATATGCACCTTGGCGTGTTCGCCGGCAACAACATCGATGGTTTGATTGACACTCCAGTCAGAATCTCTTGCGATGATGGTCAGTTTCCCGGGAGCCACCGTCACTTTGGCGATACCTTGATCATTGGTTCGCCCCCCGTAATGCCGGAGCTGTGAGCCACTCCCCAAGCTGCCATCTCGATTACGAAAGTCATAGCTTTCATGAGTCATCAGGCTGACGCCTTCTGTGATCGGGCGATGGTCTGGCCCCTTGGTCAGACGGATTTCAACCGGGACACCTTGGATGAGGGAGAGCGATGGTTTCTCCAGGACCTCACCATTTGTATCTACAATCATTCCATGCCAGAAATCGCTGACATACTCGGAGTCATACACATGGGCGCTGTAGGTACTGCCCGGTAATACATGAGCGATGAATCGTCCCTGTGAGTCTGTGCGGGCATTGATCTCCTCATTACCGCCCTCTACTTCACCCTGAAAACTACTCAGGTTGACGAGCATTCCTGAAACATCGGATGTCACGCCCGCGACCTGTGCCACCACGGCAACTCGCTCAGCTGTCCGAGAGGGTGCTACTTCCAATTGAAGTGTCCCGTCTGACAGTTTCTTCGCTTCCCAGCCAACTCTCCGCAAACCGCTATCCTGGGCGACTCCGAAATTCAGATGCTTCTCGCCCCAGTTGGGGATCCAGTGGAATATGGCCTCACCGTTCTCGTCGGAGGTGGCGGTTGAAGTTGGGTTCCATCCTACTGTCAACTCATTACGGCCAATGGCACCACGAATATTGATCTTCACGGGGACTCCAGCAACCGGTTTCTTCAAGGTATCAACAACACGGACCTTGACCGGAGCAGTTTTGCTGACCTGCAAGTGAAACTCTGTACCGAGCCGAACTGGGGCTTTCGTTTGAGCCACATATAACCCATCAATCTTGTGGTCTTCGGTCCAGGCAGACAGCATGAACACGTTCCTGTCTTGAGGAATATCGATGGAGGCAACACCATCCCGATTCGACTTTGCATGAATGCTATAGCCGCCGATATCCAGTTGAACCGTGGCATTTTCGACAGGAATTTTATCGTCAGATACATGTACACGAATTGTCTTGGCAGGCGACATGACAACTTTGCGGGGAGTGGCGTAGTCGGCACGAAGAAACTGACCGATGGTGGGAAGAATCGCCATCGCCTTACGATCAGAGGTACGAAGTAGAAGGCACACTGGCCTGGTGTCCGAGGCAGTCGTCTTGATCTCGAAGTTTCCTTCGGAGATTGTCGCGCTGATGATGTCGTTCTTGTGACCCTCCTCTTGAAATTGCGACTCCAGAATCACCGCGTCCTTGGCGACCGCCCCGTCAGGTAAGTAGGCGGTTCCGCGTAGTGTCAGGATGGGAGCTTCAAACGGAGGCTGATTCGGGGCCTCTTTGGCAGGAACCGCGGGCGCAGCCGGGGCGGGAGCTTCCTTCGCGGTCGGGGGTGGGGGTGGGATGGTTGCGGTTTGTTCCTTGGCCTCTGGTGCCGCGTCCGGCTCTGCAGCTGCGATCAGCAGAGCGCTGGGGACTCCGAGGGCCAGAATGACAGCCAGGCTCGTGAGCGAGGCCCGCGATGCGAGGGGGCGAGAGACGTTGAGGAGCGACCGCACCCGGTGGCTGATCTCCGAGCTGCGAGCCATCGTAATCCCCGTGGGATAGCGAGCGGGGCTGGGGATCGCGGAGGCAATCTCGATGAGGTGCTGGGCGTAGAGGAACCGGTCGCCCGTCTCCAGTGCAGCGGCCTCGTCGCAGGCGAGTTCAGCCAGCTGGCTCAGGCGTCGTTTCACACTCCAACTGAGCGGGTGGAACCAGTAAACGATGGTCAATAGTTCCGAGAGAAAGAACACGACCGTGTCACCCCGTCGCAGGTGAGACTGCTCATGGGCCAGCACAGCCTGTCGCTTGGACTCGGTCCACTCCCGCCACGCTGCGGGCAGCAGAATGCATGGTCGCCACCAGCCAACGACAACCGGGCTGCTGACATCGTCGGACTCACGAACATCCACACCTTGTGGGAGAGTCATATCTTTCAATGCCCGGGCCCGCTGACAGATCTCCCGCGTCCGTCTCATCGCGTATGCCAGCCTCGCCAGCATCACGATGAAGCCAGCTCCCCAGGCCACGAAGATGGTCTGGTACAGAGTTGGGAGAAGGGCTTCTATCGAGGCTGCCGCGATCTCGGGGTTCGCTGCTGATTCCTCGATAGAAGCTTTGGACAGATTCCCGCCGGACGCAGCTGGGCTGACATCGGATAGGTCAATCGTTCGGTACTGACCGACTGTCGAATTCGTTTCGTGTGGCACATCGACGCGAGCAGCTTCGCGATGACTCTGGGGTTCATCCACGAGGTCGATCATCGCCGGAGATGTCTCCGGCAGGCTCACATCGGCAAGTGCCAACCCGGAGTTCCAGCCGGCAACAGGAAGAGACCAAGACCACCCGGCCAGCACCACAACCGGCATGAACATCCACATCAGCAGGACAACGGTCCACGCTCGATGCTGAGCATGCACCGACACCCCTCGACTCATGCGCAGGATCAGGATGGCTGTCCCATACAGCACGAGGGCTTTGATCGAGACCTCGGCCAGAACAAATACAACCGGTTGCGACAGATTTGCGAACATGGAGGACCTCGCGAGACGGGTAGACTCTCTCGTAACTACGTCAATTCAGGGGAAATTCGTAACACTGGATACGAACCAAACTATTGGCTGTGCTTCTGGCGTTTCTCAGCACGTTCAATCTCTTTCGCCAGCTCTCTCAGCTCATCCGCCGAGATCATCCGCTCGCCCGCCATTCCGATCAGCAGGCTCGACAGCGATCCCTCACAGAACTTATCGACGACTCGACGCACAGCCTCATTGGCCAGCGCTGACGGTCGAACAGGCGAACGGTAGATAAACGTCCGCCCCTCGGTCGTATGCTCCAGAATCCCCTTGGCCTCAATACGCCTTAACAGCGTACGCACCGTGGAGTCCGTCAGATCATGTTTCGACTTGAGGGCCTCACGGACATCCTCAGCCTTGGCCTGCCCGAGCTTCCAGATCACATCCATGATCTCTTTCTCCAGCGGACTGAGCGTCGCCTCGATTCGTTTTCGTTTTGCCATCTCGTACCCCTTGTTCACCTCATCATCCGCGACAGAAAGTAACGTTACACTACGTCACAGTCGAGAACAGAATCGCTCTGACAATGAAAAGTGGACATGTCCCCTGACCCTACCACCAGATCAACGAGTCGCGCACGACCGATGAGTGAACTTGCCTCCTTCAGGAACAACCGTGTCATCGGACGCCGCCAAGAGTCACTGGCTCCCTTCGAGAAAGTCTCTGCCCGGCTCAGCAATGAGATCAAGATCCAACGGGTTGAAGAGGCACAAAGGAACCTGATCCTGAATCTAGTCAGGAAAGCCGACATCCACACTATCCTTGACGAGAACTGGGATGAATACTGGGCCAAGGCCGCCAGCCAGTCGCGCCCCGCAGCCTCCCCCTGATTCCAGGCCTCTCAAACTCCGATGACCTCTCAACACCTCTCTCCCAACCGCCTGAAACTCGCCCAGGCACTGCTGTACCCGGGGCTGTTGGGGATCATTGTCGAGTTCTTGACCGACACCCACTGGCTGCTTCCCGGAAGCCTGGTGCTGGCCGTCAGCGGTGCCTGGCTCGGCTTCGCCCGGTTGACCTGCCCGCAATGCGGCATGAAGAAAAGCTCGATCTGCGAAACCGCCCCTCGCTGCTCGGTCTGTAAATACAACTTTATCAACGAGACAAAGTCCAATTAGATTGCACCGCAGAGGGCGCAGAGAACCGCAGGGGAAGAGGGAGGGGACAGCTGACAACGCCTCATAGACGAGTCTCCCGAGCGAGCGGTAGACGTCAGTCCAATCATGTTCGGGCCGAATATTATTGTGCTGTGGTTTTGAGAAAGTGGAGGGGGTTTCTCATCATCGGCTCGGTCGGAGAAGTGGACGCAGGAGAGTTCGAACTCGTTGAAAGCTCGATGCGTCCGAAGCCTCGAAGAGGCAGCCGCAGGCGTCAGCCTGCGGACCAAGGACTCCTGATCGAGTAGCCACGAAGAGGCGACAAGGCAGACGTGCTCTTAGCCGGTTCCCGCGTGGGGATCGAGTTGGATTATTGCCTGAATGCTGAGCTGCAGGGCCGCTCTCCTGTCGCCACTTCGTGGCTGCGAGCTGGGCGGCTGCGTTTTCCTTGGGCTGTCGCCCAAGGCTATCTGCTGTCACCGCTTCGCGGTTTGGAGAGTTTTGTGACGGAGGCTCTTATGCAGTGCAGATCGAGTCTCAATCGGCTTAGTCATTGCGCCGTCAGGGAACACTTTGCTTCATCGACCTGCTGCAATTTTTGCACTATTCGTGCCGAACAACATTGGATGTCAGTCTGTCGTGAATTCGCTCGACTGGTACTTAGAAACACCTCACCGGCAAGCCATTCCACCACTCACCTCCTCTGAGTCACCACGCTGTATACACGACAGACTCTCGTCTGCCGCTCGCTCATAGCCCCTCCTCCTCCTTCCCCTCTGCGATCCTCCGCGCACTCTGCGGTGAATACTCCTCCCGCCCCACCGCCATCGACACCCCGCACAGACCTCGCCCAGCTGGGAATTCACTGCTTCCGCAATCTTGCCCCGGCCTCACGAATCATTGCATTTACCCCTGATTCGGGGACAATCCCCAGCTGATTTCCATCCCGATATGCGTGTCGGAAGACCGTCACGATCCGCCCCTCGTTTGGAGTGCCGTGTTCCCATGGCCAAGAACGTCAAGGCCCTTGCCTCAGCTGCCCTCTCCGCCCACAAGGGTGTCTTGCGCCTTTCGCCGACGTGGGTGCCACGTTCGTTCCTGCAGCCGGGTCGCCGCCTGAAGCTGCATCCAGACGACTACTATGCACTCGGCACCCATCGCGGCGGAATCGACGAGCGGTGGTTCGCCTCGACCACGGAAGCGGCCAACGAAGGCCGGGCTCCCGACGAAGGCCTCAGCTACGTCGTGGCGGGCAATGAGAAGTTCCTGCTGCGTGACGCGGTCGCGGAACTCGGGGCCGAGATGGTCGGCTCATACATCTGGAAGAAGTACAAGAAGTGGCCCGTCTACTCCAAGTTCTTCGACAACATGGGCCCCATCCCGCACCACATGCACCAGAGCGCTGAACAGGCCAAGCTCGTGGGCCTTGAAGGCAAGCCGGAGTCTTATTATTTTCCGCCCCAACACAACAATGTGGGGAATAATTTCCCCTACACCTTCATGGGACTGGAGCCCGGCACAACCAAGGACCAAGTTCGCAAGTGCATTGCAGACTGGAATAAGGGAGACAACGGCATCCTCGATCTTTCGCGAGCATACCGCCTCAAACCGGGCACCGGTTGGTTGATCCCGCCCTGCGTTTTGCACGCGCCCGGTTCGCTTTGCACATACGAACCGCAGTGGGGTAGTGACGTGTTTGGCATGTACCAGAACTTGGTGGAAGGCCGTTATGTGCCGTGGGATTTGTTGGTGAAAGACATGCCAAAGGAGCACCACCATGACATCGATTTCATCGTCGATCAGTTGGATTGGGAGGGCAACTGCGACGCCAATTTCAAAGACAACCATTACCTCGAACCGGTTCCTGTAGCAGACACTCGTGCGGAAGGTTTTGTGGATCGCTGGATTGTGTACGGTCGCATCAAGAAGGCGCAGCTATTTACTGCCAAAGAGCTTACGGTTGAGCCTGGTGTGAAGTGCACCATTCACGACAAGGGCGCTTACGGACTCATTTGCGTTCAGGGCGTCGGGAAGATTAACGGCCAGACGCTTAATAGCCCCAAGCTTATCCGCTTCACCGAGCTCACCGAAGACGAGTTCTTTTGCACCGAGGCTGGTGCGAAGGCGGGCGTGACTTTCGAAAATTTCAGCGAGACGGAGCCCTTGGTTGTGCTTCGTTACTTCGGCCCTGAAGTGAATCCTGACGCCCCCGTCATGGGCGCTTA
>CANJZR010000215.1 GCA_947479075.1 Planctomycetaceae bacterium | reverse complement strand
TGTGGCGATAGTGCTCACAATACTGTTGAGTGCCAATCTGCTGGGACTGATGCCCAGTGATCGCGAGGCGATTCTTCGCGGCCGGGAAAGCGTGTGTGAATCGATCGCCATCCAGTGTTCGGTGTTGGCTTCGCGTGGTGATCTCGAGGCCATTGCCACCTGTTTTCAAGCGACCACTTCTTGCAATCCCGATATTCAATCAATGGGGCTGCGCCGGACTGATGGTTCTCTAGTTCTGGCAACCGCCAAGCATGATCAATTCTGGTCGCAGGATCGTTCCCTAGCGTCCTGGACTACGCATATGGAAGTTCCCATATACCAGGGAACGGAACGCTGGGGAACAGCTGAGGTCAGCTATTCACCGCCCGGGCATACGAGTTGGATTGGCCAATATGTTCATCCCTTGCTGGCACTCTGTGTCTTCTGCGTGCTGGGGACTCTGGTCCTGTTCGAGTATTACGTGAGGTGGGGCCTCACCATGCTCGATCCCTCCCGAATCGTGCCGCATCGAGTGCGACCGGCTCTGGATACCCTTTCTGAGGGGGTGCTGCTGCCGGATCCCCAGGGCCGGATTGTGATGGAGAATCAGTCGATTGCTTCGACTGTCGGAAACAGTGTGGAGCAACTGATTGGGACGTATGCGACAAGCTTGCCCTGGACTGAAAGAAAAGAGATCACCTCGAGTCCCAGGGACAACGCGGCCACGACGGGAGATATGCATGCTCCCTGGGTGGAGGTGTTGGCCGAGGGACCGTCCCGTCAGGGAAGTCTTCTCTCACTACAGGCGGCGGGAAATAGTGATCAGACCGTTTCAGAGAGCGGCTTACCAATCTGTGATGAAGCGGGGCGTCCACGTGGAGCCATCGCCAGCTTTGAGGATGTGACCCGGCTGGAGCAGAAGAAAAACGAACTGGCCTATGCCCTGCAATCACTGCGGCTGTCGAGCGAGAAGGTGCGTGAACAGAACGCGATTCTGGAGCATCTGGCGACTCGGGATCCGCTGACCAACTGCTACAACCGTCGCTCATTCTTTGAGCAGTTCGATATTCAGTGGGGCTCAGCCCAGCGGTGTGGAAGTCCATTGTCAGCCGTGATGGTCGATATCGATCATTTCAAGTTGGTGAATGACAATCACGGACATAGTGTCGGTGATACCGTGCTGCAGAAGGTGGCTGACACGCTGCAGAGAGTTGTCGGTGATCGGGGGATTGTGGCCCGCTATGGAGGCGAGGAGTTCACACTCCTGTTGCCAAACCTCGACCTCGCTGATGCGTCTGCCCTGGCGGAAACCATCCGCAGGGAGATCGAAGAGATCAAGCTGTCACAGCTGTCAGTGACGGCCAGCCTGGGAGTGTCCTCACTGAGCCAGAGCCCAGTCAGCCCGCAAGATCTTCTGGATCAGGCAGACAGGTGTCTCTACTTCGCCAAGCGGAACGGACGGAACAAGGTTGCTCGTTATGATCAAATTCATGGTGGCTCGAGTTTAAGCGCAGATCGGGTTTCTTCACGTCAAACAGAGTCGGCGTCTCCGAAGAAACTTATCCCCTACCCCGCTGTGAAAGCACTCATTTCGGCCATGGGATATCGCGATCCGAGTACAGCTGCCCATAGTCGAAGAGTTGCGGATTTGTGTAATGAAGTCGCCCATGGGCTGATGTCGATGAGCGACCGTTATGTACTCGAAACCGCTGCCCTGCTGCATGACATCGGGAAGATTGGCGTTTCCGATTCGATCCTGTTCAGTTGCAGCCAGCTGACTCAGGCGGAGCGGCACGTCATGCAGAAACAGGAGCGGATTGGTCTGGAGATCATTCGCGACAGCTTTGCCTCGGAGGAGCTTTCCCAGATCGTCGAGAACTCTCGTCGGTATTTCGACGGACGCGATGCGAATCTGGACCTGGATGGAACTCGTCTCCCGCTCGGGGCGAGAATTCTGGCTGTCGCTGACGCCTACGACTCGATGGTGAGCGAGCATCCCTATCGCGTGGCTAAGACCCGCCAGGAAGCGATTGCAGAGCTGCGGAGATGTGCCAACACTCAATTCGATCCCGAGATTGTTGATCTGTTTATCCGCATTGTGGGGAGTCAGAAGGACGAAGTGTTCTCCAGGGGACGCATCACGAATGAGAAAGCTTTGGGAATCGGCCACGAGATTGAACGACTGGCAGAATCCATTGACCAGCAGGATGTCGAAGGGGTGCGAGTGATGGCCGGGCGATTGAGCGAATCCGCTGCGAATAACGGCGCTCCGGAGATCGCAGCCAAGGCGATCGAGCTGGAACAGGCCGCCAGCAGCGACGATGACGTGCTCGAAATCCTGCAACGGGCCTGTGAGTTAATCGAGTACTGCCGTGCGACACAATCGTCGTTTATTGAACTGGCAGTCTCTGGCCAGCCGTGAGATCGGTGTTGTGTACTGGCCGGTCGTAGCGGATTTCAGCCCCGCCTTACTCGCTGGCCGATGTGTGGAATCGGTAGTGGCGCTGGTGTGTTACGACAATCAATGAATCGTCGGAGGCGCGGAACTCCGGAACCAGACTATCCATCGCCAGAGCAGGCAGATCACAAACACCGCTGCCAGTGCCCACTTAATCGTGGCACATGTCGCGGAAACCGGGATCAGCCAGTCCAGCTTGCCCAAAGGAACAGACAACAGCTTTAACTGACACGAGTTCTCGATGTAGTCGAAACCTGCGGCGAGCGGTAACAGCCAGCGCACGATTCTCTCCCGGGACGCGGTCAGTCCCTCGAAGATGGGTGATGTGCGGACCGCGATCCAGCCCAATGCCCCGAACAGCAGCGGATGAAGAAGATCAAACGCAAAGTGAGATTGGTATCGCTCGATCCCCGTGGGGCCCCAAGCCTGCAGGATCTCTGCATACCGTTCCGGCGTAAATGCGAATTGCATCGCAAAAAAGCTGGGCGAAAGTGGATCGAGGATAAGCGCCAGATTCCCCTGCGAGATCGCGAACAGAACGAAAACCAGGGTCGATGGCCAGAAGCTCCGCGGCGAAGTTCCTGGGGCGGCTGAGTCCGGTTTCACATGCTTCTCCCATCGCACGGCGGCTTCGCGAATCAGGCTGCCTTACTGGACACGTTCGGCGCGGACTGATGGACGTAGACATCTCGGCTGGGGTACGGGAAGGTGAATCCCTGTTCGTCGAAGCCATGCTTGATTCGCTCCAGCAATGAGGAGCGAACATCCCCGAACTCTCGGGTGGCGACCCAGCACTTCACGGAGAAGATCACACTGAAGTCGGCCAGTTCGGAGACTGCCACTGAAGGGCCCGGATTCGAGACCACACGCACGTCGCTGCGAACCAGCTTGTCGAGAAATGCCTTGACCTCTTTCAGGTCATCGCAGTAACCACAACCGACCTTGAGCTCGATGAGTCGAATCCGCTGGGCAGTGAAGTTCTTGATTGTGCCTGTCGTGATCTGGCCGTTCGGAATAATGATCTTCACGTTGCCGTTGGTTCGCAGGATCGTGTTGAAGATGTTGACTTCTTCCACACTGCCGGTCTGACCACCGGCTTCAATCTCGTCACTGACACCAAACGGCTTGAAGACAATCAGCATGATCCCGGCCGCGAAGTTCGCGAGCGAGCCCTGCAAGGCCAGGCCGACGGCAAAGCCAGCAGCTGCGATCATCGCGGTGACCGAGGTGACATCGACGCCAAGCATCTGGAGCGACGCCAGCCCGATCGTAATCAGCAACACGCTATACAGCAGATTGGCCCCGAACTTGACCAGAATCGGGTCGGTGCCGACTCGCTCCATGACCTCGGAGACGAGTTTGGTGGCCATGCGTGCCAGCATGCGACCGAAGTAGAAAATCGCCGCCGCCGCCAGCAGCTTCAGGGCGAAGCTGACTCCCTGCTCCGTGATGAAGTTCTTGACGGTGGTGTACCAGTCCTCAATCTGCTTTTGAGGGGCGATGTAGAGACTCGTGGGAATCTTGCTGGAGATCGCGGGGACCGAGGCCGGGGCTGTCGCGGAAGTCGGTGCCGACAGCTCGAAATTGCTGGCGAGCTGATCCGTACCACGTGCCACCAAACCCAAGATCCGAAAGCCATCCATGGCAATTGCTCCTTCTGGCGCAGACACATCAAATGCCCGCGGCGAAATCTCTCGCGAATCGGCTTGCCCGACGCAGCTGACCTGCGGTAGGGTTCGCATTGATCCGAAACCAAGTCCAATCTGGGCGGAGTTTTAGATCAATTACCCGGTGGCTGTCTATCCCTTGTTCGTGAGGGTCAGGCCAACGGTCTGTTGCGATCTGAAGTGGCGGTCAGTCACCTCAGTCCCGAACCCGTCTGCACTTCGCTCACTCATTCTTCAGCGGCATTCAACATGTACGACTATGAAAAGCTCGGCGTCTTTTACATGGGACGTTCCTATGACATCGAAGCGGGCAAGTGTGGCACGGAACCGGTTCTGTATGACTCCAAGGATCTCAACACTCATGCGGTCATCGTCGGAATGACCGGGAGTGGAAAGACGGGTCTGGGAATCACAATGTTGGAAGAGGCTGCGATCGATGGAATTCCGTCGATCGTGATCGATCCCAAGGGGGACCTGGGGAACCTTCTACTGACATTCCCCGGCCTCACGGCGGCGGAGTTTCGTCCCTGGGTCGAGAAGGGGGAGGCTACTCGCAAGGGGATGTCCGAGGACGAGTTCGCCGCCGCGCAGGCCGACCTGTGGAAGAAAGGTCTGGCCGATTGGGACCAGCCGCAGGATCGGATCCAGCGTTATCGCGATGCCGTCGACATCTCGCTCTATACCCCCGGCAGCGATGCTGGTCTGCAGCTGACGATTCTCAAGTCGCTCGACGCTCCCCCGGCGACGATTCTGGAGAGTGCCGATGCGATGCGCGAGCGGATTTCTGCCGCAGTGGGTGGACTGCTGACTCTGCTCGATCTCAATCCGGATCCCCTGCAGAGCCGCGAGCATATCTTCCTGTCGAATATTCTGGACAATGCGTGGCGTGCGGGGCGATCTCTCGATCTGCCGAATCTGATTCGCGAGGTCCAGAACCCGCCATTCCGACAGATCGGCATCATGGATGTCGACCAGATCTTCCCCGCCGCGGATCGCCTGAAGCTGGCGATGACGATCAATAACGTGCTGGCCTCGCCGTCATTCGCTGCGTGGACGCGGGGTGAGCCGCTCAACATTCAGAAGCTGCTCTATACCGATGCGGGCAAGCCGCGGATGTCGATCATTTCGATCGCCCACATGAACGATCATGAGCGGATGTTCTTCGTCACATTGCTGCTGACCGAGATGATCACGTGGATGCGGCAACAGTCGGGGACATCGAGCCTGCGGGCACTGCTCTACATGGACGAGGTGTTCGGGTACCTGCCGCCGACTGCGAACCCACCCTCGAAGATCCCGATGCTGACCCTGCTCAAGCAGGCCCGGGCCTATGGTCTGGGCCTGATTCTGGCGACGCAGAACCCGGTCGATCTCGACTACAAGGCCCTGTCGAATGCGGGGACCTGGTTTCTCGGGCGATTGCAGACTGAACGCGACAAGATGCGCGTGCTCGACGGACTCGAAGGAGCCTCTTCGCAGGCTGGAGCGAAGTTCGACCGCCAGAAGGTCGAACGTATTCTCTCCGGTCTCGGCAATCGGGTATTCCTGCTGAACAACGTCCACGAAGATGCTCCGGTCGTGATGCAGACCCGGTGGGCCTTGTCGTACCTGCGCGGTCCGCTGACTCGCGATCAGATCTCGGATTTGATGGCTTCTCGAAAAGAATCATCAGCTGTGGTTTCGCGCCCCGTCGCTCCCGCAAGCCGACCGGACGTGGCTCCGTCGGTGTTTGCCACACCGGCGCCATCATCGTCCACATCCTCGGCCAGTGCGGGGCCCGTGTCGGCATCGCCTTCCAGCGTGGCGCCGATTGTTCCGGCCGAGATCCGCCAGATCTTCGCCGACATCTCCAAGCCCGCCAACGAAATTGTCTATCGCCCTGCTCTGCTCGGGACCGCACGCATGCACTTTGTGGATGCCAAGGCCGGGATCGATACGTGGAAGAACGTCGCACGCCTCGCTGTGATCGAGGATGACGTTCCGAGCGATCCATGGGACCAGGCAGACGATGTGAACCCCGATGATCTCGCACTCGCCCGTAAGCCTGCAGACAGCGCACGCTACGAACAGCTGCCCTCTGCCCTGACACAGACGAAGCAGTACACGTCATGGAAAACCGGTCTCAAGAACTCGTTGTACCGCGAGGGAACGTACACCGTCCCCTGCTGCGAGGCCCTCGGACTCTTTGCCAATATGGGTGAGAGTACAAGCGAGTTCCAGGCCCGCCTGAAACATTCAGCTCGCGAAGAACGCGATCTGCAGATCGAGAAGCTCCGCAAGAAGTACGGGACCAAGCTCTCGGCGCTGCAGGAACGCCAGCGCAAGGCGGAACAGGCCGTCGAGCGTGAGAAGTCCCAGTCGTCAGGTGCGACACTGACTGCTGCAGTCCAGCTGGGCAGCTCGATCCTGGGAGCGTTGTTTGGACGGAAGCTCGCGACATCGACGAACGTCACGCGGGCGACCACGACTGTGCGTTCCGCCACGCGGGCAGCTGAGCAGAAGGCCGATGTTTCGCGGGCTCAGGAAACCGTCAACGCGATTCAGGCCGACCGGGAGGCCCTTGAAGCTGAACTCCAGGTCGAGATCGACCGCATCACCGACTCACTGCCCGACGACGTGAAGGTCATCAACT
>CANJZR010000214.1 GCA_947479075.1 Planctomycetaceae bacterium | reverse complement strand
CTCAAGCAACGGTTGATTGGTCTCTGAGGAAAAGCCCTCCTCCAGCTTCAGCTGGTTGTACAGGTTGGCCTGGTCAACGAAGGGCAGAAGACTCACCATCCAGCTGAGCCGCTGATCGACCTCCAGATCGGCATTCTCAATTGCCCCCGAAGGGAAGTTCGCGAATGTGGATTCGTAGTTGTACATCGCCAGACCAATCTGCTTGAGATTGTTCCTGGACTGCGATCGACGGGCAGCTTCACGGGCTTGTTGCACAGCCGGGAGCAGCAGCGCGACCAGCACCGCTGGTACGGCGACACTCGCAGCTCCGCTGTCTCCACCGGGAATCGGCAGGCCGGGAAGTGAAGAAGAGGTCTTCGTGGTCGCGCCATTCTCGTCGACCATCGTGGACACGACATTCGGATAGAGCCACTTCGTGACCAGTTCCGCAGGTGGAAGATCACTGATCTGGAAAATCATCGGAGGATTGGCGGGGGGAGTATTCTCTTCCTCTCCGCCCGACTGCACAGCGGATTGGGCAATCGCCGCTTGAGCGACACCCGCAGCAATCGGAGCCAATCCAAGGATCAAGCGATAAGTCGCCCGCGGATCAACGATCGTCAGTCCCGTAAATGATTCCGGCACTTCCGCCAGTGTCTCGCGCGGCAGCGACTGGGAATCCCAGACCGGCAGCTCTCCCGCGACCCGCAGATTGAACGCTGCCACGGGTTGGGGCAGCAGCGAGACGCACATCCACTTGTCGCTCACAGAAATCGCGGGCGAGATGCCCAGCTGGGGAGATTCAATCGTATAGGTCTTGGTTCCATTTTGATCGACGACAACACCCCGAGCCTTACCCTGAGAAACTTGAGGCAGCATCTGCACCAGGAGGTGGTCCCAGGCAGCGTTCAGCTTCGCAGCATCTGCCACTTCGACGACCAGCGTCGGGGCAATGCCGAATCCGGTTTGGGCCTCGTCGTTATACAGGCAGGTCACATTCCCCAATCCGGCCAGCAGACCGTCGATCACATCGATCCCCAGCTGGTTCTTCGCGGTGTCGCGGGCAGTTGTCACATTCGATGTATCAGGCGAGAGGAGCTTCTCCAGGCCCACAGCGATATCCCATACCGTCTGGGCTGCACGGGCACTGTCACAACTGGAGACCATCAACGAACTCAGCTTCTCTGGCAGCGGCGGTAAGTCGGTTAACTTGATCGGTTCCTGATTCATCAGTGAGAGCAGTCCCCGACGTTCGCCGGGCGCATCGATCACAGTCAGTGAAGTCAGCGACCGCCCCTTAATGCCCGCCTGGATTCCGATGGAATTCAGGTTGTCGAGGCCCAGTGTAACCAGAATCTCCTGAACGGTGGTTTGCGATTCCGAGTTCTTCGTGGGCACGGGCATACCACCAAACAGCGATCGGAGCGAAACCAGATTCAGCCAGCCAAACGAAGTCAGCTCGCTCTGTTCCGATTGACTGTACTTGGCCCACAGGGAATTAGTCGTCACGTTGGGCGACTTGGCATCGACGACTGCCAGCGATTGTTCAATCGCGTTCAGACCGATGGCAACCACCAGGTGTTTGCCCTCAGGCCACCAGCCCAGTTCCACGCCGGGAGAATCGGGAATGTCGAGACGCACGACCGTCCGCTTGCCGATCGTCTTCTTGGTCGGCTTGAGTTCGCCATTACTCGCCAGCTGGATCGTGCTGGAGATGAGCTTGTCGAGCGCAGCTCCATCATGCAGGACTGCTACAGCCCAGGGCTGGGGCCCCTTCTCCCCCACGCCGGGGGTGACAGCGATGGAGAATCCCTTTTCCGCGATCAGCTTGATGGCATCGAGGTAGGGTTTCGTCGGCAGCGGGCCTGCCATTTTCTTGGCCCGCTCGAACGTCTTCTCAAAGAAGCCGATCAAACCGCTTTTGTACAGCGCGTCATACGCCGCTGTTTTCTGGAAGGCTTCGGTGTGACTCAGAGCGCCATCGACATGGAGCAGCAGCACGCTGTCTTCGGGAAGTAGCAACTCTGGAGCAACGACCTTGCGGGTTTGGCCCTGCACCAGACCCCAGCCAATTCCCAGTCCGACCAGAGCGGTCAGTGCGATGACAATTAAAAAGCGGTGAGTCCGCATACCTTGCTCCTTGCAAAACAGACGAGATGAATCGAACCCGCCCAGGCTCGTATTCCCTCCGAGACCAGTCCGGAGATTACGTCAGTCAGGGACTGTTTCGCAACTCCCGAATGGGATGTCTGATTCGGCCAAGGATGTTCGTTCGCGATCATCGACAACCAACCCCCATGCGGCCTGGGCGAAGGGAATGAAGACTCCGCCGCGCCGAAGAAGCCCATTCATTTACGGCCACTTCCGCATGACGCGGCTCCACCCGATTCGGTTGTAGAATCGGTGGCAAGCTGCGACAGTTCCAGAATCGCAACGGGCGACTCACCAGAATTCCATCACTTCATTGACCTCAGCCATGAAGCATTTCTTTATCACCTACTTTCTCACGTTCTTCGGAGTGTCAGTATGTCAGGCCGAAATCGGACTCATCACGCCGACCGAATCAAAGCGGCTCATCGATTCGCCTGACGCGGCCCAGCGGCCACTCGTGATCGACACTCGCGGGGGATACAAGGACTACTTCCGCGGACACATTCCGACAGCTCACCACCTGAACTTTGATACGCTGCGCGGCACCGACAACGGCGTCCCGGTGCAATACCTGCCCGATGACCTGACGCGTGCCTTGCTGATCCGTGCCGGCGTCGACACGAGCCGTACTCATCTGATCTACGCGACGGGCGACAAACTCCCGAACGACGAAATCCTGAGCGCCAGCATGGTCGCCTATGTCCTGGAAAAGTTCGGAGTGGAGGACATCCGCATTGTCGATGGCGGATTGCCCGCCTGGCAGCAGAGCCCGTTCCCGGTGACTCAGGAGTACTTCGGCAATCCGTCAGGCACTCTTCCCCGGAACACCCGGCCCGAAATCGGAATTGCGATCGAAGAACTTCTGGAACGCAAGGGGCAGCCCGGCGTGGTCCTCGTCGATGCCCGCCCACGCAACGAATACCTGGGTAACGACGATGTCTGGCTCAGGAAAGGACACATCCCCGGAGCGATCAGCTTTCACTGGGCCCGATTGATGGAGACGGACAACACGCATCAGTTCCGGCCCTTTGAACACATGAAGGCCGAACTCCAGACGGCCGGTCTGACACCCGACAAGGAGATCATCGTCTACTGCGGAACCTCTCGCGAAGGGAGCCTGCTGCGGTTCTATCTACGGCATGTTGCCAGGTACCCGAACGTGCGGCTCTACGAGGGATCTTGGAAGGAATACGTCTCGATGAAGCATCTGCCCGCAGAGACTCAAGCGAACCGAGCGAAGTAGAGGTCATCCGTGCTGATCGGGATTCTGTTCTTAGCGGTCTGCTTCGTCGCGTTTACGAATGGAGCGAACGCAAACTTCAAAGGTGTCGCCTCGCTCTACGGTAGCGGGACGACCACGTTGAAGCAGGCTCTCTACTGGGGCACCGCGATGACGTTCGCGGGTTCGCTCGCGTCGATGTGGCTCGCCGAATCGATGCTCAAGAAGTTTGCCGGGCGAGGTCTGGTGCCCGACGAACTCTGCCAGTCGCCAGAGTTTGTCGCAGCTGTGGCACTGGGGTCTGCGCTGACCAGTTTGCTGGCCACGCGGCTGGGATTTCCCGTATCGACGACGCACGCCATGGTGGGCTCGCTCATCGGGGCGGGGCTGGTCGGAAATGGTGCACAAGTTCACTTGGAAGCATTGGGAAAGAACTTCCTCTATCCGCTCTTTTTCAGCCCCATTCTGGCTGTGGTGCTGGGGGCGACAACCTATCTGATATTGAGGGCGCTGAAGCTCGCTCCTGACCATCGGACTCCACTCCTGGATGGACTTCATTTTCTGTGTGCCGGAGCCGCCAGCTTTGCACGGGGACTGAACGACACGCCCAAGGTGGTCGGCCTGCTACTGCTGGTCCCGAACATCAACATCCACTGGGCCTTTTTCGCGGTCGCGACCGGGATCGCCATTGGCGGCTTGCTGGACGCCGACCGCGTCGCCGAGACGCTTGGCAAAAAGGTCACCGAAATGAACCCCGGCCAGGGCTTTGCCTCGAGTCTGGTGACGGCCGTACTTGTCTCCACGGCCAGTCTGCACAGTTACCCGGTCAGTACAACGCACGTCAGTGTGGGCTCGCTGCTCGGGATGGGAGCTGTCACCCGCCAGGCTAAATGGAAAACCGTGGGGGAGATCATGCTGGCCTGGGTCAGCACTGTTCCCTGTGGAGCGTTACTCGCGGGTCTCTCGTATCTGATCCTGAGCCGTATCATCCCCGGACAGTAATCCCGCCAGGAGAGTTGAGAAATTTGTCAGGCAAGTTCACCATCGCCTATTCCGAGCGGCGCAGCTTCCCCGCCGAGGACTCGAAGAACTTTCGCCGTCGATGGCTTTGGTCTTCCTCCGGAGTCTGCGACAGCTGACGCAGATCCTCGAGATTCGCCTCACAGATGGGACAGTGAATCACGCCGGTGTGGAACTCGACATAATCCCGCTGGGCTGGTGGCAGCTGCCCACGCAGATACTGGGCCAGATCGGTGCGGCCGATGCAACTCAGCTGGCGTCTTCGCCAGATTTCGCCCAACGTGTGACCACCCTGATCTCGCTGTTCCAGCAAGGCTGTCAGTCGGTGCCGCAAAGCTGCGGAATCACGCACAGCTCGCTCCACCTCTGCCGCGCTTTGCGGCGACAGGGCTTCATCGAGGTAGGCCAGAAGATCGGCATCCGTAAAGGTCATGCATTCAGTGTAGCGAGCCCGACATCAATCGGGATCATCCACACACGAACTCAGCTGATTGGAACCTTCTTGGGCGAAGGAGCGGCATCCGGCTTGGCTGTGACTTGTTCGACCTGATCCAGCGACAGTTCGAGAAACTCCGCCTCATTGAGCAGCCTGAGGAACCGCACTCCATACGCATGAAGCTTGTCCCGGGTCCTGAAGTGACTGCGCGGGACCTTGTCTCGGCGGACGATCTCTGCTTCGATCACACAGTCATCTTTTCCTTGAGCGAGAAACTTGAGCCACACCTTATCGGGCTCAATCTCCCCCTCGGAAATCAACCGAGCCCCTGTGGCAGAGACATCTTCGGACCAGGCCCGCTGAAAAGTCGGGGGTGTCGTGGAGAAGGAATCGGGGGTATAGACGTTGACCACCGTGCGGAGATCGGCACGGAAGTTCCTTCGTCGATCATCGTGTGTAGTCATGGAGTGAGGAAACCTGCGGTGGGGAAACTGACCAGACGGCCCGTATATAAACTTAGGTCACTCACCACTGGTTGCTGGAATATGAAGAAACCCCAGCCCGATTCCCGGGCTGGGGTTTTGGAATAATCGATACAGTCCGAACCACCGGAAGCGGTTCAGTCCTTCACGACCGGGTTGTTGAGCGTGCCGATCCCGGTAATCGAGATCGAAACCGAGTCGCCGTTCTCCAGCGTAAAGTTATCGGGCGGAACAATTCCCGTTCCCGTGAGGAGAAACGCTCCAGCCGGGAGATCGTTTTCCTTGCCGAGCCACTCAGCCAGTTCGGGCAGTTCGCGCTTCATCTGGCTGAGCGGGGTCGAAGCGCGATACGCCTCAGCTCCGTTGCGGTGAATGACCAGTTCAATCGTGACCGCTTCTTTGTTCAGCGGACCATCAGCCAAGAGGATGCAGGGACCGAGTCCACAGCACTGGTTGTAGACTTTTGCCTGTGGCAGATAGAGGGGGTTCTCCCCTTCGATATCGCGGGCCGACATGTCGTTGCCGATCGTATAGCCGACGATCTGCTTGGCGGGATTCAGAACGAGCGTAAACTCCGGCTCGGGAACCGACCAGCCGCTGTCGGCACGCACGCGAACTGGTTCGCCGGGACCAGAGACGCGGTGCGGAGTGGCCTTGAGGAAGATCTCAGGGCGCGGGGCCGTGTAGACCTTGTCGTAGTGGCTCGCGCCCGCTTCGGACTCTTCCATGCGGGCGATCTGGCTGCGCTTGTAGGTCACGCCCGCCGCCCAGACTTCCTGCCGATCGATCGGGGCCAGGAACGTCACTTCATTGATCTTGATGGGACCGGCCTTCGGGTCGACGAGGAACTTCGCCAGGCCGACGGGGTCGGGTGCGTGCAGGATGTCCGACAACACTCGGATCCCGGTGACCTGCTCCATATCGAGCAGCTGCAGGCCTTTGTCTTCCACCAACGCGACGCGGACCTTTCCGTCCGCCAATCTCACCTTTGCCAGTTTCATCCGCTTAGCTTTCGATAGGCTCTCAGGGCTTCCAGGGTCTGCTGCATATCCTGCGGGAGTTCAGCCTCCAACTGCATCGTCCGGTCAGTGACCGGGTGGCGAAACTGAATCCGAAAGGCATGCAGTGCTTGACGGGTGATGAGCGTATCATCTCCACCCGCGATTGTCTCTGGAGCAGCCACATCTCCGCGTGTGACTTGTCCGTGACCGGCATACAGCTTGTCGGCGATGATCGGACACTTGAGGTGCAGCATGTGCACCCGCAGCTGGTGCGTGCGTCCGGTCTCGGGAAGGAGTTGGACGTAAGTGAACCCGCGAAACCGTTCCAGGACCTTGTAGAACGTAACCGCCTCGCGAGCGCCCTGCTCACCCTCTTCGCACTCGAGCATTTTCTCGTGGTTCTTGGGGTGAACCTTGATCCAGGTACGGATGTAATCGGAGTCTCTCTCGATCGTGCCGCGAACGATGGCCCGATATTCTTTCTT
>CANJZR010000213.1 GCA_947479075.1 Planctomycetaceae bacterium | reverse complement strand
GATTATCATCCGGCAGTTCCTGAAGTCGGGTGGTCCACTGTCGAACTCATCACCTGGTGTTGTCGAAGTCCTGTCCCGACAGTCCGTCGGACCGCAACAACAGCTGTCCGTGGTTCGATTCGGACAGCGAGTCCTTCTCGTAGGGACAACGTCGACCGGTATGACCACGCTTGCCCAGCTGGAAGACCCCGAAGAAGTCCAGGCTCTGCTCTCGGAACTAGAGAGCTCTGCTGCAAACAGCGGAGGCTCCAATCCGTTTCGATTCCGGCGAGCAAAGAACCATTCTGCCCAGTCGCGGCAAGAGAGATCGCGTTGGACTGATCCAGATCGCACCTCTCCCGCCGTCAGTGTCTCACTCTCGACCGAAAGTCGGACAGCTGCGCACGAACGTCGGCCCCCCTCATCTCCCCACCATGAGGTGAACGATGTCTGATTGGACATCCTGGCTACCGGCCAGCTGGCTGGGTCCCAGCGGGCTCGGGCCGTCGGTTCAGTTGATGCTGGCCATCAGTATCATCGGGCTGGTGCCATCGATCTTTCTGCTGTCGACGTGCTGGATTCGGTTCGTTGTCGTGATCGGACTCTTGCGGCAGTCGATTGGCGGAGCACAGATTCTTCCCAACCAGGTGATCACCGGCTTGAGTCTGATGCTCACGATCGCGGTCATGGCCCCGGTCTGGGAATCAGCTTATCGCGAGGGCATTGAGCCCTATCAATCCGCCAAGTATTCGAGTGAAACTGAGCAACGGAAAGCCCTCGGCGAAGCCGCTGAGAAGACGATTGCCCCACTCCGCCGGTTCATGGTGTCTCAGATTCAGGCCGCAGGGAACGAGAACACTGTCTCACTCTTTCTGCGGACCCGAGAACGATCCTCGAACTCGCAGAGCCCCCGCTACTACGAGGACCTGCCGCTGACGGTGCTGCTTCCCGCCTACGTGCTGAGCGAACTCAAGGTAGCGTTCCTGATCGGTCTGCAGGTCATGTTGCCGTTTCTGGTGATCGATCTGGTGGCTTCTTCCCTGCTGACGGGACTGGGGCTCGGCACGCTTCCGCCGATGTGGGTATCGCTGCCGCTCAAGTTGCTGGTCTTCGTGTCGATCGATGGTTGGTATCTAACCGTTGAAATGCTGCTGCACAGCGTGAGTACCGCGTGAGGTTGAGGAAACACCATGTCGGGTGAAATGGGATTGGAATCGATGCTGGCCGGGCTGTGGGAGATCCTCGCAGTCGCGGGACCGGTCTTGCTACTCATCCTGGTCACAGCTCTGGGCATCAGTCTCCTGCAGGCGACGACTCAGTTGCAGGACCAATCGCTCGCGATCATCCCGCGCTTGCTCATCGGTGGGCTGGCACTGCTCTACGCACTCCCCTGGATGGTCGATCGTCTGGGTGAGTTTACCCGCGAAACGATCCACCGAGTGGCCTCGGGTGGACACTAGAGCTGCTGGTGTCCTACCAACCCGAAGCGTCAGCGAGGGCAAGCGTCTCTGGTACGTCTCTCGCATATCGAATCGATCAATCTCTCGCACTACGCCGGTCTGCCACTCGCCCTTGCTGACGCTTCGGGTTGGTGGGGTGTCGCCTCTGATGCCCTGTCCGTTTCGCTCCTCACATCGCACAGTCCCGTGAACGACGCTCTCTCCTTCAACCTGTTACCGCTCAACCCCGGCGAACTGATCGCCGGGGGTCTGGCAGCTCTACGGTTGAGTGCAGTTGTGTTGATGCTTCCGGTACTCGCGAGCATTCCGTGGCGTGCCCGGATTGGCACCGCGGTCATCCTGGGTGCCGCACTCAGTGGCACTCATGCCACCTCCGTGACCGAGTGGTCGTGGGCGTCGATCATCAGTGAGCTGTTGACCGGAGCTTCGTTGGGAATCGGCCTCAGAGTCACGCTCTCCGCGTTGCAGTCGGCTGGAACGTGGGTGGATGAACAGACCGCCACGGGGCTCAGTGCAGAACCAGTCTTACCCGAGTCGGATGAAAACGCTTCCGGGTCGGCACAGGTCCTCTCCTGGATCGGGGCATGGTTGATTCTCACTTCGGCCCCCTGGGGAGCTGATTTGGCGATCATGCAACATGCCATCGATTCGCTCGGTGAGATCCCGCTGGGCACGGTCATTGCCCCGGCTCAACTCCCCGAGTGGTGCGTCGGGTTGTTACGCGGCTGGAGTCATCTGGCGATCGGAGTCGCCTTACCGGTGTGTCTGGTGGCGGGCCTGATTCAGGCGGGCCTGTCGATGGTCGGACGCGGACTGGGTGTCGGAGTGAGCCAGGCGATGTCACCGCTGCGTGCCGGATTGACCTGCCTGCTACTCGTCGTCGTACTGCCGTGGCAGGCAGCGAGAATCGACGAGACTCTGCGCTCGCCACCGATCATCATCGGACAAACGAGCAATCAGGATGGAGACCGCCCATGAGCGACTCCTCGCAACCCGCCCCGATCAGCAAGCAACGTCTGCAAGAGGCCCGTCGTCTGGGCTATACGCCGCGCAGCCCGGAACTCACCGCGGGTGTGGTTTTGCTGGCAGCTGCGTGGATTGGGCAGATCTGTCTGCCCGCGTTGACGCTCGCGTTTCGTGATCTGGTCGAAAGCGGGTTTCGCAGTCATCCACGAACCGAACTCGATCTCGCGGCGGCCCTGCAACCAGCGGCTCTGCGGATCGGTCGCGAGATACTCCGCATCGGAGCGGCCTGCTGGGCAGCTGCCTTCGTCGCTGATCTCGCGCAAGTCGGGTTCGTGTGGAGTCTCGTGACACTTCTGCCGCATGGCCAGCGAGTCTCTCCGGTGGGAGGTCTGGCCCGGCTCATGAGCTGGCCGACTTTCGAGCGGGCCAGTTTGCTTTCGCTGAAGGTTCTCGTCAGTGTCGTCGGACTGATGGTCGTCGCCGACTTCGCGATGCGATCCCTGCTCGCGAATTCTGATATCACTGCCAGCCGATCGATCACTCTCTGGGGAGTGGGCGTGAACTGGGTCAGCGTTCTGCTCGCCTGCGTCGGAGGATGTTGTCTGTTTTCGGGGTTGGTCGATGCCTGGATCCGCAAACAACGCTGGAAGCTGTCGATCGAGAAAACGGAAGACGAACGCCGACGCGGCGATTAGTGTGGATTCACCCGACCGAGGTTCAGATGACCGATCCGCGACCAGCCCCGCTCCCGGTCACGCTGGTGTATACCCTGTTTGTCGGCGTGCTGGTGGCCAAGTACCTGCCAGCCTATGGCCCACTGAACTTCCTCTACTTCTGCGATATCGCCCTCTTCACCACACTCATCGCCATGTGGCGGACGAAGCCACTGCTCGCCAGCATGGGAGCTGTGGGAATCTTTCTGCCACAGGCTCTGTGGATGCTCGACTTCGTGGTCAGACTGACCACCGGCCAACACGTGGTCGATCTCACGGAATATATGTTTGATCCAAAGATCGATCTGTTTGTGCGGTTCCTGTCGTTCTTCCACTTTTGGCTGCCGATTCTGCTGCTCTGGCTGATCTGTCGCTGGGGCTATGATCGCCGGGCCTATCGCTGGCAGTGTGGACTGACCTGTCTTGTGCTGGTGGCGTCCTATCTGCTGACCGACAGTCCGACAGGTCCCGCCGAGAACGTCAACAAGGTCTTTGGCCCCGACGCCGGGACCATGCCACTCACTGATCGTGGTCCGGTCCTCCGGTTCCTGCTGACGTATCGGCCACTCTGGATGGGGACGCTGATACTGATCCACTGTGTCCTGATCATGGCCCCGACTCATTGGCTATTGAAACGGTTGATCCGCCCGGCGAAGGCGGCGCCTGACGGTCAGCCTGTCACGTGATATCGAATTTCGGACAGGGCGATCGATGATTGACGCTCCCGCTGCTCTGACCTATTGTCGGAGTTGTTGTGACAGGACTCGCATGTGCGGGATCGTAACTGCCACGAAATGACGTGGCCCGAGGTCAACTGGAACCGAGTCTCCCATGAGCGAAGAAGATCGGTTGGTACGAATCGAATCGGCATTGACGGAACTGCAACGTCATGTGGAACTGCTGAACGAGGCTCTGATCGGCCAGCAGCAAGATTTCTTTCGAATCCAGTCTCAAGTCAAACGAATTGAATCCCTCGCCTCGGAATGGGCCGACCAGCCGCGGTCAGCGGATGAAGAGCGACCTCCCCATTACTAGGCTTCCCCACCGGAATTCCTCTTGAGTCGATGACCCGCTTCGCGGATACACTGCAGCTTCCGAGCCCCATTGCGCCCGGAGTGTTCTGGAAGGATTCTGAAATGCGTGCTTTTCTGGCGTCAATCGCGACCGCTGTCCTGGCGTGTCTGGTGACATTGTGGGCAGTGGATGCACTCCATGTGCCAGCCCTCAATGCCCAGGGCCCCGCCATCGGCACCAGTCGAAATCGAGTGAGCCAGAAACCGATATCGGCGAAGGCCTCGGATGATCTGTTTAACGCGGAAGGCCTCACTCCCGACGAAGTCGTCAATGTCTCTGTGTATGACAACTGCAACCGCAGCGTCGTCAACATTTCGACGGTCACTGTCATGCGAGAGGGAATATTCCGCATGGCACTCCCCGCGGAAGGCGCTGGTTCGGGCGCGATCATCAGCACGGAAGGCCACATCCTGACCAACCACCATGTGATCGAGGGAGCCAAACGAATTCAGGTCACCCTCTACAACGGCGAGTCCTTCGCTGCCAAAGTGGTGGGGACCGACCCGGTGAACGACATCGCGGTCATTCGCATTGAGGCCCCTGAAGAGGACCTCTTCCCGGTGGAACTGGGCGATTCTGATCTGGCCCGCGTCGGTATGCGGGTCTTTGCGCTCGGAAACCCATTCGGACTGGAACGGACCATGAGCCTGGGCATCATCTCCAGCTTGAACCGTACGCTGGAGATCCAGGAGAACTGGGTCATCAAGTCGATCATTCAGATCGACGCCTCGATCAACCCCGGCAACTCGGGGGGTCCGCTGCTCGACTCCCATGGCCGGATGATCGGAATCAACACAGCCATCGCCAGCCGCGTGGCCCAGAGTGCCGGCATCGGGTTCGTGATCCCGATCAATCTGGTGAAACGGGTCGTGCCGGAGTTACTGGAACATGGTCATGTCGTTCGCGGCGACATCGGCATCACCCATGTCGAGGTCGTCGACAAAGGGCTGCGTATCGCACGTCTGACACCCGATGGAGCTGCAGGCCGAGCGGGGTTGCGCGGGCCGAAGATCACCAAGCGTGGTGTCTTCGTTGTGGAGGATGCCGGCGCCGCTGACATCATCATCTCTGTCGACTCAGAGAAAGTCACCACGCCCGCCGAGTTTCTGGGAATCATTGAAAGCAAGAAACCCGGTGACACGGTCACCATCACGGTCCTGCGCGACGAGCGACCTGTCGATGTGCCTGTCGTACTCTCCGGCGAGGAAAAGCCAAAGACCACGACCGAATGACGCCTGCCCTTAAGCGAATGCGGGCTCTGGAAAGTACGTGGGAAGTCTCGAACCGTGCGGCTCAATGAGTGGCCGTCCCCACCGCTGAGACCACGTACTCACGGTAGGCCACCTGCAAACGACGGGTCACCGGGCCGGGCTGGTCGGCTTTCCAGGTGTGCGACGCGATCTCGATGATCGGCAATACTTCCGCAATCGTACTCGTGACGAACAGCTCATCCAGTTCGTGCAGAGAGCTGGCAATAAACGGCTGCTCTTTCACCGGGATGCCACACCGATCGGCCAGTTCAAGGACCAGCTTCCGCGTGATGCCGGGCAGGATATTGGCCTCCAAGGGAGCAGTGACCAATGCACCGCCACGGACGCCAAACACTGTCGAGTGCGAGCCTTCGGTGATCGTGCCATCCTCCAGCATCATGATCGCTTCCTGACATCCCGCTTCGTCAGCGGCCTGTGATGCGAGGACGTTCCCCAGCAGGTTCAGCGACTTGATGTCACATCGCTTCCACCGCAGGTCGGGCACCAGCAGCACGCGAATCCCAGCTGCGCGATACGCGGCGTAGGGATCCTTGTCGTACTCCCGCACATAGATCAACTCGTTCGGAGTGACCGGCGGGTTGGGGAACGAGTGTGAACGCGGCGCCTCGCCGCGCGAGATCTGCAGATACACCTGCCCCTCGCGAACTCCACTGTGAGCCAGGGTCTCGCGAACGCGACGTTCGAGCCGCTCCACATCGGTCACAATCCGCAGCTGGGCCAGCGAATCCCGCAAACGCGTGAAGTGAGGGCGTTCGAGAAACATCTGGCCGTTGTAAACACGGAAGACCTCGTAGACGCCGTCTCCGAAGAAGTACGCCCGGTCGGTCACCGACACACGCACTTCGCTCAACGGCATTTCGGTGCCGTTCCAATTCGCCCATTCCGGTCTGGCCATCGAGTCGTTCTCCGCGTCCTTGAGACTGCCCGGCGGGACTTTATCTCTCGCCGTGACATCTCAAGGATATCAAACTCGAACCAGTTCCGTCTGCGACCGACACCTACTTACCGATCGCCCGATTGAGCAGGTTTGCTGTAATCCGTTGCACGCGGGCATCTGGGCCGTGTGGCCGGCTGTAGTGGGACCAGGGGAGCATATGGCCGGGCGGGCTGGAGAGATCCTGGCACCAGAAGATCGTCGACGCGTTGAAGACGAAGTTCCCCTTCGGTCCCGGGTAAATCGTCGCGGTCCAGTGCTGCGGATTCACTCCGCCCTGCAAGGCTGTGCCCTCAGCCACGATCTCCAGGCCGGGGATGTCCTGCGGAGGATCGCCGTGGTATTCCCACCCGATCAGGCCGGGGATGCGATCCCCTTTCTTCATCCCGGTCCCTTCGAACATC